>CAZMMV010000046.1:0-13585 GCA_964567475.1 uncultured Tissierellaceae bacterium
ATGGTATTAACTTTTTTGCCTGGCTTAGGATTTATATTATATTTATTTATAGGTCAGGATTTGAGCAAGAAAAAGATGTTTGCTACAAAGGAATTAGATGATCATTATTTTAGGGATATAGTCTTAAAACAAGAAGATCAAATGGAAAATCAAGAATATAGATATAAGGATCCTAATTATCGTGTTTATGAAGGATTAATAAAAATGCATTTAATGAGTGCAGGGTCATTTTTTACACAAGACAACAAGATAGATATATATTTTGAAGGCCAAGATAAATTTACAGCTTTAATAGAAAGCATAAATAATGCTAAGAGTTATGTTTATTTGCAATATTATATTTTAAAATCAGATGGACTTGGACAAAGAGTGATAGATGCACTTTGCAATAAAGCAGAAGAGGGACTAGAAGTCAAGGTTTTAACAGATGGTATGGGAGGAAGAAATTTAAAGAAAAGAGATATTAAGCGCTTAGAAAAATCTGGCGCTCAAGTCGGAATCTTTTTTCCTCCTTTTCTTCCATATTTAAGTTTGAGGATCAATTACAGAAATCATAGAAAGATTTGTATAATAGATGGATATGAATCTTATGTAGGTGGATTTAATATCGGAGATGAGTATTTAGGATTGTCTAAGAAATTTGGACATTGGAAAGATGCTCATTTAAAGATAGTAGGCTCAGCTATATCATCTTTACAATGGAGATTCTTTTTAGACTGGAGATTTGCAACAGGTGAAGAAATAAATAGGTGTCAATCTTATATACATACAAAAGATGACTTAGGTAATTCAGGGGTACAAATAGTATCCTCAGGCCCAGATTCAAAATGGCCTAGTGTAAAAGATGGTTACTTAAAAATGATTTCTACTGCTAGGGAAAAGCTTTATATAGAGACTCCATACTTTATACCAGATGATAGTATTCTAGAGGCCCTAAGGCTGGCAGGACTGTCTGATTTGGATGTTAGGGTTATGATACCATGTAAACCTGATCATCCCTTTGTATATTGGGCAAGTTTAAGTTACATAGGAGATTTATTGAAAGCTGGTGTTAGGTTTTTTAGCTATGAAAAAGGTTTTCTTCATTCAAAGGTTCTCTTGATGGATGATTTTGTATCTTCAGTAGGTACTGCAAATCTTGATATAAGAAGTTTTAAATTAAATTTTGAAGTTAATGCATTTGTATATGATGAAGAGATAAATTTAAAACTTACAGAGAAATTTATAAATGATTTAGATTATTGTAAAGAAATTACATTAGAGGAATATGAGAAACAAAGTAGAATAGTAAAGATAAAAGAATCTTTTTCTAGACTTTTATCACCTATACTTTAATAATTTATACACCTTTGGAGATAATAATCCAGAGGTGATTTTTATTGAAAAATGAGAAAATGAGTAAAAAGAAATTATATATAATATTATTAATCCTAATATTATTATTAACTAATTGTACAAAGAATAAAGAAACTAAGTTTAAAAAGAAGGATAGGGCACCTGACTCTATAAATAAGGTAAGTGACAATATTCAAGATATATTAAAGAATGTGGAGAAGATTGAAAAGATAGAAGATGGAACTTATATTGAAAAAAAGGATAAAGAGGAAGATAAAAAAGAGCTTAAAAAAGAAGCAGAGACAGAAAATGGGGAAGCTAATCCTGGAGGAGATGCTGAAAAAGGCGGAGATAAAGAAAAGGGTGGAGAGACGGAAAATAGCCAAGTAGAAAATCCTAAAGATAATATGGATAAATCTGAGAAGGATAAAGAAAAAGATATTGAAGAAAAGTTAGAAAAGTCATGGGAAAAAATAGAAGAAAAACTAGATGATATTCATAAGAAATGGAATGAATTTGAAGTTGAAGGAATAAAAAAGGGTATGACTAGGGAAGAAGCAGATTTATTTAGAAATAGTTTAAATGATTTAACTAAATCTATAGAAAATAAAAATGTAATGGATATTTATAATTTTGCTGCAGAATGTTTCTTAAATTTAAGTCCTATATTTAATATGTATAAGGATGAATTAAAAGGAGAAATAAATCAAATTAAATATATTACTTATAAATCTTATTTAATGGGCATGATTAAAGAAGAAGGTAAAGGACAAAAGTTATTAGCTGATGCTGAAGAAAATATAAACTTAATTAAGATAAGAATAGATGAAGATGATGAAGAAGATGAAGAAGAACTAGAAAAATTGGAAAAGCTAAAATTATCTATATTAGATATGAAAAAATCTTTATTAAAAGAAAGTATTAGCTTGAATAGGATAAAAAAGGATGTTATAATAAGAAACTTAGAGGCAATAAATAATTAATATCTAGGATGAATTAAAGTAAAATTAAAATCATTTGCAATAAAGTATATTAATCATTGACAATAAGTGTTATATATATATATAATAACAAGGGATAATAAAAAAGGGATGATAATGAGATGAGAAAACATAAGAAAATTGAAAGTTTAAAAGAGGACATAGAGAGAGAAAGAGAGCAATTGAACAAAATTGTAATAGAAAGCAAAAACAAAGAAAAGATTATAGAAATTAGTAGAAATTTAGATAGACTTATCAATAACTACTACTATATAAATCCAGATAAAAAAATAGCAGAATAAAATCTGCTATTTTTTATTTGTATATAATAATAAAACTAAGTAAAATTAATAACAAAACAATAGCAATTCCAATTATCCAATAAAAGGTCTTTTTTTTGACAAAAAATAATTTCATAAAACTCAACTCCTAAAACAGTAATATTATAATGTATTTGAAAAATAATGAATTTATGCTAGTAATTTGATATATCTTTTATTAATTTCAATAAATGGTGTATAATATAATAGTAAAAAGGGGTGATAATTATGACAGTAAAAATATTAACTGATAGTGCATGTGATTTACCAGAAGAAATTATAAAAAAATATAATATAGAAGTATTACCAATAATTTTAATAAAAGATGATAAGGAATATTTAGATAAGATTACAATAAAACCTGAAAAGGTATATGAGGATATGAGAAATGGAGAGTCTTATAAGACTGCTCAGATATCTGCTAATTCTTTTAAAGAAAAATTTTCAGAATATGGAACAAGGGGTGAAAGTGTAATATATATAAGTTTTTCATCAGGATTGTCGGGAACCTATCAAACTTCAATGATTGTGAAAGATATGGTTGCTGAACAATATCCTAATCTGGATTTAGATATAATAGATACAAAGGCAGCTTCTCTTGGTTTTGGACTTATAGTATTATATGCAGCAAAGCTGGCTAAAAAAGATAAAGATAAAGAACAAATATTAAAAGCTATAGAATTTTATAAAGAGAATATGGAGCATATTTTTACAGTTGATGATATAGAGTATTTGTTTAGGGGAGGTCGTGTCACCAGGACTCAAGCTTTTGTAGGAGGTTTATTAAATATAAAACCAGTTCTACATGTTGATGATGGGAAATTGATTCCATTGGAAAAGGTGAGAGGCAAGACTAAGGTTTATAAAAAGATATTGGAGATAATGGAAGATAGGAGTAAGCATGCAAATCTTAAGGAACAAATAATAGCTATAAGTCATGGAGATGATTTAGACGCAGCTTTAAAGTTAAAAAAGTTAATTTATGAAAGATTTGGAGCAGAAACATTTTTAATCAATATGATTGGCGGATCAATAGGTGCACATTCTGGACCTGGAACTTTGGCTTTGTTTTTTTTGAGAGAAAATTATAAGGATGATCTATTAAGTTAATTAGTGTAAATAATGGGGTATCTATAAGATGAATGTTAATATTATATGAAAGGATGTAAAAATATGAAAAACATAGTTGCTTTTTTTGATATTGATGGTACTATTTTTAGAAATTCATTGATGATACAACATTTTAAAACTTTAATTAAATTTGAGGTAATAGATCCTGCTATATGGTATACCAAGATAAAAAAGGTATATACAGAGTGGGAGAGAAGATTTGGAGATTTTGAGGAGTATTTGGAGATAATTGCAGAAGCCTATTTACAGGGATTAAAAGGTGTTGATAAAACATATATGGAATTTATAGCATCACAGGTAATTGAAATGAATGGAGATATGGTTTATAAATATTCGAGAAATCAAATAGAATGGCACAAGAAGCAAGGACATAAGGTGTTCTTTATATCGGGAAGTCCAGATTTCTTAGTGTCTAAAATGGCAGAGAAGTACGGTGCTGATGAGTATAGGGGTACTATTTATAAAGTGGATGAGGATAATAAATTTACAGGGGAAATAATTAAGATGTGGGATTCAGTTAGTAAACAAAATGTTTTAAATGAGTTAATAGAAAAATATAATGTGGATTTAGAAAAAAGTTATGCCTACGGAGATACTACTGGAGATTTATCTATGCTTAGGATGGTTGGAAATCCAGTTGCTATAAATCCTAATATGCCTTTAATATTGGCTATTAGGGAAGATGAATATCTTACAAGTAATACAGATATTATGGTAGAACGAAAAAATGTAATATATAGACTTGATTCAGAAGTAGATATAATATGATTGTAATTAAATCGTAAAGACTTTTTCGTAAAGATACATTATAATAATATTAGAAGGTGGATATACTTACAATATATTAGTAAATATACCCTTAGGAGTGATTTTATGAAAAAGTTTTTATATGTAAATTTGATAGTAATACTAATGTTTTCATTAAGTGGATGTAGCCAAGCAGTTGAGAAGGATCAAGTGAGTAATTATATGGAAGAAGAGGAGACCTTATCTATAATGGACTATTATCCTTTTGATCCAAATATGGTTATGGAATATGAAGGCATAGGAAATGAATATGCAGAACAGACAAGAGTTGTAGAATTTATAGAAGAAAATAAGATGCAAATAAAGGTTACAAATCCTGGTACTGTTTTTGTTAATGTATTAGAATATAATAATGGAGAGTTAAAACATGTATTTGATGAAGGCGAATTTTATCATATTGAAAACATGATAAATGCCAATAGAAACTTAGACAATATTATATTAAAAGAACCCTTAGTTATAGGCAATTCTTGGACTAATAAAGCTGGAGAAACTATGGAGATAACAAGTTTAGATAAAGAGATAAAGACTCCAAATGGTAAATACAAAGCTTTAGAAGTAAGTACAAAACATGAAGATGGGGCAATAGAAAAGAATTATTATGCTAAAAACATAGGATTTATTGCTAATATATATAAGGATAAGGATTTGGAAGTTAGTTCTTTGCTGAAATCTATTGATAATCAAGGACAAAAAATTAATGTAGAGGCCTATTACCCTAGTAAGGATGATATGCGTACTAAATATGTTAATAAGGAAGTAGTATTTAATACTAATGATCATATTGAAGATATTTTAGAAGATGTCTTAAAAAATCCTAATTCAAACAAAGTTTTAGGGTCTATATCAAATGATACTAAAATAAATGAGATTTACTTAGATAGAAGTCTTTGGACTTTAAGGGTAGATTTTTCAGAAGAATTATTAGAGGATACAAATGCAGGATCGTCTTATGAGTTTGAAATTTTAAAAAGTATAGTAAATACCTTAGGTAGATTTTATGATGTGGATAAGGTTTATATAACGGTTAATGGAAATCCCTATGAATCAGGGCATATAGCTCTAAAAGAGGGAGAATATTTTGAAGTAGATATTGATAGTGCAGAATTAGAATAATAAAAAAGGGTTCTCTATTCCAATGGATAGAGAACCTTTTTTGTTATTCTTCTTTATTGTCTTCTTTGTTACTTTTGTTACTAGGATCTTGTTTTTTATTGTTATTCATATCATTTTTCTTTCTCTTTTGAGAATTCTTTTTATTCTTAGCCATCTTATCCCTCCTCAATATATAATCCCTACACATATATAGTATTGCTATAAAATGAAATTTTACTCATTTTATTTTATTTTAATTTATTTTCTTGTAAATTCATTAAAAATCTTGAAGGGTCAACTAATTTATCAGCTATACGATTTATTGTAATAAGAGATAGATGATATTTTGCTCTACTCATGGCTACGTAAAAAAGCCTTCTTTCTTCTTCTAAAAGTTCATACTTACCTTTTTCAAATTCTTCTATACTAGTAGAAGAAGGGAATGAACCGTCAACTAAGTCAACCATATAAACCCTATCAAACTCTAAACCTTTAGCAGAATGTACTGTGGATAAGGTTATTGCATCTTTTAAGTTTCTTGAGTTAAGACAAAGATCTTCAAGATATTTAAGTCTATTTATTAGTTGATCTAGGTTTTCTGTATCTTTAGCTATTAATTTTAAATAATATAAGCTTGTTTTTAGTACATCATAGCTATAACCAAATTTCATAGAGTTTTCTTTTAAATATCTTTCATATTCTAAGTCATATTCTATAAAGTTTATGGCTTTTTCTGGATTCATTGTAGACAATTTTTTAAAATCTAGGGATAATTGTCTAAGAGTTGTTTTATAATATACAGGTAATCCAGGATATTGCATTATTCTATGGAATACAGATTCTTTATAATTTAAAGTTTTAGCAAAGTTAATTTGTTTTTTTGAAATAAAGCCCTTTTTCTTATAATAAAAGTTTTCATATATTGACATTTTACTAGTGTCTTTTGCAAAGACCATAAAATTGATAATATCTTGTATTAGCCAATGGTTGAAAAATCTAACTTTTACATCTCTCATGTAAAATGGAATGTTATTTTTTTCAAGATAGTCTATAAGGCCTATGGATGATAAATTATTTCTGTATAATATTGCAGAGTTTTTTAAGTCTCTATTTTGTAAATCCTTTAGTATATACTGATACTGTTCAATGATGGAATTTACTTTTACTAGGCTAATAGGTTCAACAAAATTGTTTTCAGTGGAAATAGATTTACTATATCTTAAGGTATTCATTTTTATAAATTTATCACATACAGATACAATGTTTTTTGAAGATCTATAATTTTCTTCCATAAAAAATATTTTGCCTTCTGGAAATATCTTGTTGAAATTTAAAAGTCCCTTAGGATATGCTCCTCTAAATCCATAGATTGATTGATCATCATCTGCTACTATAAATAAATTGTTTTTAGGAAATACTAAAAGTTTTATAATTTCTAATTGGATTTTAGAAGTATCTTGTCCTTCATCTACTTGAATGAAGTCGTATTTTTTACTATATTTATTTAATATATATTTATTTTGTGAAAGTATTTCAAAGGAAAGACTAAGCATGTCATCAAAGTCAATAAAGTTGTTATCCTTTTTATACTTTTCATAAGTTTTAAATATTATAGAAAAATTATCTATATTTGTCTTGTTTTCCTTTACAAATGTTTCTGGAGAAATCATCATATTTTTAATATATCCTATGGAATTCAATAAAGATTCTAATTTTTCTTCTGTAATATGTTCGTGATTAGTTTCTATATATATTTGTTTGATTAGATTATATTTATTTAGTTTAGTATTATTTCCTTCAATAAGTGTATATGTTATTCTATTCATATAAGCATATTCTCTTATTAGTTTAAAGCAAAAGCTGTGTATTGTAGAAAAAGATATTGGAATAGAAGAAACTTCTGAAAATAAATTGTTAAATCTTTTTTTCATATCCCGGGCAGAGGCCTTGCTGAAAGTTATTGATAAGATTCTTTCAGGACTAACATTGTGATTTAATATTAGATTTACAGTTCTATGTATTAGTACTGTTGTTTTACCTGCACCAGGTACTGCTAGTACAAGGGCTGGTCCCTCGACATGTTTTGCAGCATTTTCTTGTTTTTTACTTAATTTCATATATTCACCCTCTTTATACTTGTGACATATATTCTAACATATATCATAGAAGTATTAAACAATTCTATAGATAATATGGTGGTAATTGGGTATAAGTGATTTAAGCTATATTTAAAATAATCTTATAGTTGATTTAATTAGTAGATTGAATTAATATAATAGTAGTATAAATATAGATAGTACTTATAATTTATGGGAGGTTTTTACATGTTAATGACTAATTTTTTAAGAGATAGAAAATCTGAAAGGGATTTTAAAAAGAAAAAAATCAATGGGGATACAATAAAAGAAATAAATTCTCTTTTAAATCAATTGGAAAATGAAAAGATTAAAGGAAAAGTAAAGTTTAATTTTTATGAAGATGGAGAATTTATATATGAAAAATTAGAGGGTATTGGCGGATATTCAGGAGTAATGATAGAGAGTCCACATTATATTGGTCTAGAAGAATTAGACAATGATAAAGATACTAAGATATATGGTTCTTTTTATATGGAGAAATTGATTACAAATTTAAATAAATTAGGTTTAGATACTTGTTGGGTAGGTATCCATGGCTCAACTGAAGAATTGAAAAAGGAAATTTTTAAAGATGCAAAAGGACAAATAAATTATTTATTAGCTGTAGGCTATCCTAAACGTAAAAATCCATTTGTAAATGATTCTTCTAGTGAAAGACTGGGAGTAGATGAATTGGTATATGGTGAGGAAATAGGTAAGGAAATAGATCATGAAGAATTAGAAAATAGAGGATTAGAAGATTTATTTTACTATGCAAGATTTGCACCATCAACTGGAAATTTACAACCTTGGAGATTTTTGTTAGGTAAGGATAAAGTAACATTAATTATGAAAAAAGAAGAAGGCAAGGAAGCTAATTTTATAGATGCAGGTATAATAATGTATTATTTTGAAGCTTTAGGAAGATCAATAGGAATAAATGGAGAATGGGAATTAATTGATGGAAGACATGAAGATAAAGATGGACAATATGAATATATTGGAGAAATAAAACTATAGAAGTAAGTATTTGACAGGATACTTCCAAATTAGAAAGTCTAGTAAATTTAAAATAGACTATTTAATTGGAAGTATTTTTTATTGACAAATCCTATTATAATGCTTATAATATGATTACATATGAGCGAGTATTCATATGTAATCATATTAATAGGAGGTAATATATGAAGGAGATCATATTAGAATTAAATGGATTGAATTGTGCTAATTGTGCAGGGAAGATTGAAAAATTATCTAGAGACATTGCTAATGTTGATGAAGCTGATCTAGATTTTGTTTCTAAGAAACTTAAAATAAAAACAGAGAAAGAAGACGATATAAATAAAATTAAAGATGAAATAATTAAGATAGTAAATAGACTGGAGCCAGATGTTGTAATTATAGATAAAAACAGTAAATCAGAAAATCATAGTCATGAACACAGTCATGATCATGGAGATATAGGAAAGAGAGATGTTATTAAATTAATTTTAGCTGCTATATTGTTTGTCCTACCATATTTACTTAAATTAGAAGGTAGACAAAGGTTTTTTGTTTACTTAGTGGCATATTTAATAGCTGGTCATCAAGTTATATTTAGAGCTATAAAAAACTTAATGGCAGGTATTGCCTTTGATGAAAACTTTTTAATGACTATAGCTACTATAGCAGCCTTTGCTATAGGAGAATATCCAGAAGGTGTAGCGGTTATGTTGTTTTATCAAGTGGGAGAAATGTTTCAAGGCATGGCAGTTAACCGTTCTAGAAATTCAATATCTGCTTTATTAGATATAAGGCCAGACTATGCTAATTTAGTAAAAGGTGATGAGCTAATAGTTATAGATCCTGAAAAAGTAAAAATTGGGGATTATATAATTATAAAATCAGGTGAGAAGGTTCCCTTAGATGGAGAAGTTGTAGAAGGTGAGTCTTTACTTGATACATCTAATATAACTGGTGAATCTGTACCAAGAAGTGTAAAAGTAGGAGACGAGATCTTATCTGGGGTAGTAAATATCCAGGGACTTTTAAAAGTTAAGGTAAATAAAGAATTTGGAGAGTCTACAGTAACTAAAATATTGGATTTAGTAGAGAATGCTTCAAGTAAAAAGGCTCCTACTGAAAACTTTATTACTAAGTTTGCTAGATATTATACTCCTGTAGTAGTTTTTGTAGCTTTGGCTATAGCTATATTTCCCCCAATGCTTTTTGCTGGAGAATGGCGAGAATGGATTTATAGGGCATCTGTATTTTTAGTTATATCTTGCCCTTGTGCTTTAGTTATATCTATTCCTTTAGGCTTTTTTGGAGGTATAGGTGGGGCTTCTAAGGCAGGTATATTGATTAAAGGTGGAAACTTTTTAGAGGCATTAAATAATGTAGATACTTTAGTGTTTGATAAAACTGGAACTATAACTAAGGGTGTATTTAAAGTTACAGAAATAATTTCTTATGGAGATTATTGTGAGGAAGAGCTATTAGAATTGGCAGCCTATGGTGAATCTTATTCTAATCATCCCATAGCTAGTTCAATAGTGAAAGCTTATGAGAAAGAAATAAATCAAGAATATATAGAGGGTTATAAAGAAATACCAGGTAAAGGAATAGAAGTTTTTATAGATAAGAAAAATGTTATTTTAGGTAACAAGGCTTTGTTAGATGCTAATGATATATCTTGTGAAGAAACTACTTCTATAGGTACAGTTATATATGTTGCCAAGGAAGGAATTCATATAGGAACAATAGTTGTTAGTGATGAGTTAAAAGAAAATGTAATAGAGGATATTAAAAAATTAAAATCTTTAGGTATAAAACAAACTATAATGTTATCAGGTGATAAGAGTGAGACCGCTAATAGAGTTGGTGAGTTAGTTGGTTTAGATAAGGTTTATGGAGATCTTTTACCTGGAGATAAGGTGGATATACTTGAAAAGATAATGGCAGATAAGAAATCTCACCTTGCCTTTGTAGGTGATGGTGTCAATGATGCTCCAGTATTAGCTAGGGCAGACATAGGTATTGCTATGGGAGGTCTTGGATCTGATGCGGCTATAGAGGCTTCTGATATAGTAATTATGACAGATGAGATAGGTAAAATAGGAACAGGAATCAAAATAGCAAGAAATACAAAAAAAATAGTTACACAAAATATTATATTTGCTTTGGCAGTAAAGCTAATAGTCTTATCTTTAGGAGCTATGGGGATAGCAACTATGTGGGAAGCTGTATTTGCCGATGTAGGAGTATCTATTATAGCTATACTAAATTCTATTAGAGCATTAAAAGTAGAGGAATAAATAACCTCTACTTTTTTTTTTATAAAAATGTGTTAAACTATATATAGCATAAGATTAAGAGGTGTTAAATTTGACAAGAAAACTAAAGGAATACGAAAGACAAAAAAATTATATAATCTTAGCAGAAGATGCATATTTAAGGGATAAGAAAAAGCTTGCTATTAAGTTTTACAAAAAAGCTAGTGAATTTAAAATTTCTGAAGATAGTCATATATTGATACTATATAATTTAGCCTATATCAACGATGAATTAGATAAGAATTTAAAGGCTTTAGATTTATATAGGGAGATATTGAATATAGATGATACTCAGCCAGGAGCTTATTATGGTATAGCTATAATAAATGAAAAAATGGGTAAAAAAGAAGAGGCTTTGAAATACTATAATAAGGCTATTGAAATAGATCCAAACTATGATAGGGCATATTATTATGCTGGCAACTTGTATGATGATAAGGGAGATAAGAAAAAAGCTATAGAATATTTTATGAAGACAATAGAACTAGAACCACAAGATTATATAGCTTATAATAATATAGGATCAATATACGAGGAAATGGGTCAATATGAAAAGGCTTTTGAAATGGTAAATAAAAGTTTAAAGATTAAAGCGGATTATTATAAATCCTTGTTTAATTTGGGAGTTATCTACGATAGGACTGAGAATAATGAAGAAGCAATAAAATATTATAAAAGAGCTATTGAAGAAAACCCAAAACATTGGCAATCATATTTAAATATGTCAGCTATATACATAGAAGAAGAAAAGTTAGAAGAAGCTATTATTATATTAACAACTGGCATAGGGGAAAATCCTGATGCACATGATTTATATTATAATAGGGCTTGTTGTTATTCTAGGATAGGGCAGAGCAAAAAGGCAATTGAAGATATTAGAAAGTCTATATTGTTACTTCCAGGAATAATGAGGTATATTAAAGAGGATAAAGATTTTGTAAATCTTTATGATGATAAGGAATTTATAGATTTAATGAAAAGATTTAAGGAAGAATATATTAGTAAATAATAGCTAAAATAGAAAGTGAGGAAATAAAATGATAATATTAAAAACACAGGAAGAAATAGAAAAGATGAAAAAAGCAGGTGAGATTTTAGCCGATGTACATAAGGAAATAGCCAAGATGATAAAGCCAGGAGTATCTACTATGGATATAGATAGTTTTGTAGAGAAATATTTAAAAGAAAGGGGAGCTTATCCAGAACAAAAAGGATATCAGGGATATTCTTATGCAACTTGTGCATCTATCAATGATGAGATATGTCATGGCTTTCCAAGGAAAGAGCCACTAAAGAATGGAGATATAGTTACTATAGATATGGTGGTAAACTTAGATGGTTGGTTAGCGGATTCTGCATGGAGTTATACTGTAGGAGAAGTATCAGATGAGGCTCAAGATTTGCTAGATGTTACTAAAGAAGCTATGTATAGAGGGATAGAAAAGGCAGTAATAGGTAATAGATTAGGTGATATTGGTCATGCAATACAAAGCTATGTAGAAGAAAGAGGATATTCTGTAGTCAAGGATTTTGTAGGTCATGGTATAGGAAAAGATATGCACGAAGATCCTCAAGTACTTCACTATGGTAGCCCAGGTAGAGGGCAAAGATTAGCAGAGGGAATGGTATTTACTATAGAGCCTATGATAAATATAGGAACATATAGGATGAAGATGGATGACAATGGCTGGACTTCAAGGACAGTAGATGGGAAACTATCAGCTCAATATGAACACACATTAGCCATTACAAAAGATGGACCAATGATTTTGACAAGTCAAGGTGAAAGATAAAGATGGAGGTTGACAATGTGAAAGAGAAAAAGGATGTAAATATTACAAAGAAGCAATACTCTATAAAAGAAGAAATTGCTAATGGTGTTACTCATGGATTGGGAGTTATATTTGGTATTGTGTCACTGCTTGTACTACTAGGACTTTCTATAAAAAATGGAGATAGACTGGCTATTGTTGCCTTTAGTATATATGGTGCTTGTTTTATACTTATGTATTTATCATCCACACTATACCACAGTATAACTAATGAAAAGGCAAAGAGTATTATAAGAGTGTTTGACCATTCCTCTATATTTTTATTTATAGCTGGAACTTATACTCCAATAGCTCTTCTTGCTTTAGTAGGTCGTTTAAGGATTGGTATTTTGATAAGTGTTTGGGCAATTGCCATATTTGGCATAGTATTTAAGATTTTAACTTACAATAAATTTGATAAATACAAGGTAGTATCCTTATCATTATATATAGGTATGGGATGGATAGCAGTGTTTACAATTAAGCCTATTATACAGATGACTTCTCTAAGTTTCTTTATGTGGATATTAGGGGGAGGAGTTTTATACACCCTAGGTACTATATTTTATAGTAATAAAAAGATACCTTATAACCATGCAATATGGCATGTATTTGTATTAGCTGCATCAGTACTTCATTTTGTAGGCATATTTAAATATTTAGCATAAGATATGG
>CAZMMV010000047.1:0-13503 GCA_964567475.1 uncultured Tissierellaceae bacterium
CAATTGAAGATATTAAAGGAGATTTATTAGTAGTTTCTCAGTTTACTTTATATGGAGATGTGAGAAAAGGAAGAAGACCTAACTTTACTGATTCTGCTCCTGCAGAAAAAGGGAAATTATTCTATGAAAAGTTTTTAGAAAAATGTAGGCAAGGTGGTTTTAATCCCCGAAAAGGAATTTTTGGAGCAGATATGAAAGTAAATCTTATAAATGATGGTCCTGTTACAATAATGTTAGATAGTAAAAAAACTTTTTAGGAGGAATGTAATTGGAAATAATTAGAATAGTTGCAGGGATATATGGAGCTAATTGTTATATAGTATATGACAATAGTGATGGTAGAAATGAAGGAATAATAGTAGATCCAGGTGGGGATGCAGATGAAATTTTAAAAATTGTAGAAGAAAAAGATATAAATGTTAAAAATATAGTATTAACTCACGGTCATGGAGACCATATAGGTGGCTTAATAGAGTTGAAGGAAGCTTTGGATATTCCAGTAATGATACATGAAAAAGATAGGGCAATGTTGATTGATGGTAAGAAAAATGAATCTACAATGATGGCTATGGGGACTATAGAGGTAGAACCAGATGTATTATTAAAAGATGGAGATACAATAAAAGTTGCTAATAAAGAGATTCTTGTAATACACACTCCAGGTCATAGTGAAGGTGGTATATCTTTAAAAATTCAAGATAGTATTATCACTGGAGATACTTTATTTGCAGGTTCTATAGGCAGAACAGATTTAGTGGGTGGTAACTATGGACAGATTATAAAATCTATAAAAGAAAAACTTTTAATTTATCCTGATGAAACTACTGTGTTACCAGGTCATGGTCCGGCTTCAACAATAGGACGTGAAAAGCTTTCCAATCCATTTTTAAGATAAGGGGATAAATATGATATATTTTCTTTTAGAAGGTCATGATTTCAAATATCCACTATACAATTTGTTAAAAGTATTTTTTCCAATAGAAAAGCTTGTTAATATAAAAAAACAAGAAGATTACCCCGGTAAAGGTACTCTTCTTGTTATTTCGTTGATAGAAGGGAAAAATACTTTATATGCTGAAACAAGGTTCTATATAAATAAGGAATTAGTAAAAAAACATAGTGAAGATATAAGAAAGATAGAAATATGTAGTAACGATATAGAAAAAGATATTAAATTAGGGCTTAGAAAGTCAATGTTTATTTTATTAGAAGAGATTTCAAAGGTAAAGACTTCTTGGGGAATACTTACAGGAATAAGACCTATTAAAATTATTCATAGTTTAATAAATGAGGGATTAGAAGATAGGGCTATAATAAATATTTTAACAGATGAATATATGTTTAGTTTAGATAAAGCTGTATTATCATTAAATATAGGGAAAATGCAAAGGAAACATATTTATCCAATAGAAGGCCATAGATATAGCATATATATTAGTATACCTTTTTGTCCTACAAGATGCCTCTATTGCTCATTTCCCTCTTTATCAATATCCAAATATAGGGATTATATAGAAGAATATACTTCTACAGTGATTTATGAAATTGAAGAAATTAGTAAACTTATGAAGGGGAAAAAACTAAATACAGTTTATATAGGAGGGGGAACTCCGACTTCTATTCCTTCAGCTGATCTTGAAAGAATAATTCAGGCTATTTATGTAAATTTTGGGGAAAATATAAAAGAATTTACTGTAGAAGCTGGTAGACCTGATACAATAACTGAGAAATATTTAAAAATGTTAAAGAATAATAATATTGAAAGAATTAGTATAAATCCACAGACAATGAATGATAAAACTTTAAAACTAATTGGAAGAGATCATAGTGTTGATGATATTATTTCTTCTTCATATTTAGCTAAAAGTATAGGTTTTAAAAGTATCAATATGGATTTAATTGTAGGACTTCCAGGGGAAGGTTTAGAAGAAATAAAAAACACATTAAAACAAATAAAAAAACTAGATCCAGAAAATTTAACAATACATACATTGTCGGTAAAAACTGGATCTAGACTTAAGTCCACCTTAGACAAATATCCACTTCATAATCAATATATACTGAAGGATATGTTTAAAGAGACAGCCAAGTATGCAGATGAAATGGATTTAGATGCATATTATTTATATAGACAAAAAAGGATACTTGGAAATCTTGAAAATATTGGTTATTGTAAAAAGGATATGGAGTGTATTTATAATATTGCTATGATGGAAGAAAAAGAAACTATAATTGGTATAGGAATGGGAGCAGTGTCTAAAATCTATATACCTGAGGGAGATAAGATAAAAAGAGTTCCAAACTTTAAAAGCTTAGAAGAATATATTAATAGAAAAGATGAACTTATAGAAAAAAGATATAAAGTATTTATTAAAGAAAGGATGTAAATTAAATGTTATGGTGGTCTGATGATTTAAAAACAGGAATAACTTTAATTGATGAGCAACATAAGTCTATTTTTGAAAAGGGAAATGAGGTTTTTAGATTAGGTTCAAATATGGATAAGAATAAGTTTGAAAAAGTCATTGTTTTTTTAATGGCTTATACGAACAATCATTTTATGGAAGAAGAAAATTTAATGATAAATTATAAATATGAAGATTTATTAGAGCATAGAAGACAACATAATTATTTTGTGGAGGAAATATACAAAATATATTTAAAATCTATTGAGTCTATAGATCAAGAGCTATTAATTGATCTGAAAAATTTAATAATAGAATGGTTATCTGATCATATAAATGTGCATGATAAGAAATTTATAAAGGAAATGAATGAAAAGGATAAATTGCAAAATTAGAGTTTCTTGACAATTGATTTTTTTTAGCTTATAATAATTTAAAATAAATATAAATGTTTTGAAGAGAAATAGTATTTAAATTTCTTAATTGTAGAGAGTCGGTCTTGGTGAAATCCGATATTAACATTTAAAGAAGACATCTTGGAACAAATAATTTGTAAAAAATTATTTCCAGCAATGGATTAAAATTTTGAGTGAGGAGTTGCCTAATTAGGGTGGTACCGCGAGATAACCTTTCGTCCCTGAATATCAGAGATGGAAGGTTTATATATTTTTTGAGGAGGAGTAAATATGAGTGAAGGAATGGGAAGTTTAAGAAGAACAAATATGTGTGGAAGTTTAAGAAAAGAAGATAGTGGAAAAGAAGTAGTTTTAATGGGTTGGGTACAAAAGGAAAGAAATTTAGGTTCTCTTATATTTGTTGATTTAAGAGATACTACTGGTATATCACAAATTGTATTTGATGAGAGTCTTCCTAAAGAACATTTTGAAAAGGCAGAAAAAATTAGAGGCGAATTTGTATTAGCAGTAAAAGGTAAAGTTCGAATTAGACAATCTATAAATAAAGAAATTTCTACTGGAGAAGTTGAAGTTTTAGTTGAAGAATTTAAAATATTAGATGAATCTGAGACTCCACCAATATATATAAAGGATAATGATAAGGTTGCAGAAACAACTAGACTTAAGTATAGATATCTTGATTTAAGGAAACCATCTATGCAAGAAAAGTTGAAATTAAGGGCTAAAACTGCTAGGGTAATTAGAAACTTTTTTGATGAAAATAATTTTATAGAAATAGAAACTCCTATGCTTACTAAGCCTACTCCAGAGGGAGCAAGGGATTATTTAGTTCCGAGTAGGGTTAATCCTGGTGAGTTTTATGCCTTGCCACAGTCACCACAGCTTATGAAACAACTTCTTATGGTTTCAGGAATGGATAGATACTACCAAATAGTAAGGTGTTTTAGAGACGAAGACTTAAGGGCTAATAGGCAACCGGAATTTACTCAAGTAGATGTTGAAATGAGTTTTGTAGATGTTGAAGATATTATTAATATAAATGAAAAATTATTGTATAAATTATTTAAAGAAATAAAAGACATAGAAATAAAATTACCTATTAAAAGAATGACTTATAATGAGGCTATGGAAAGATTTGGTGTAGATAAGCCTGATTTAAGATTTGGGTTTGAGCTAAAAGACATATCTGATCTTGTTAAGGATGCTGACTTCAAAGTTTTCAGCCAAGCTGTAGGCTCTGGTGGCAGCGTTAGAGGCATCAATGTCAAAGGACATGCGGATAGCTTTACTAGAAAAAATATTAACTCCTTAGAGGACTATGCCAAGACTTATGGTGCTAAGGGTTTAGCTTGGATTAAGATTACAGAAGATGGAATAACATCTCCTATAGCTAAGTTCTTTAGTAAAGAAGAAATGGATAATATTTTAGGAAAAATGGAGGGTGAAAAAGGAGATTTACTTCTTTTTGTTGCAGATAAGAAATCTGTAGTATTTGATACTTTAGGAAACTTAAGAAATGAAGTAGCTAAAAGATTAGAATTAATAGATGACAATTACATGGAATTAGTATGGATTACTGAATTTCCTTTATTTGAATATGATGAGGAAGAAAATAGATATGTAGCAAAACATCACCCATTTACTCATCCTATGGATGAAGATATAGACTTACTTGAAACAAATCCAGAAAAAGTAAGGGCTAAAGCATATGATATTGTAATTAATGGAGATGAAATGGGTGGTGGAAGTATTAGGATAAATAATTCTGATCTTCAAAAAAGAATGTTTGCTGCGTTAGGTCTTAATGAAGAAGAAGCTATGGATAAGTTTGGATTTTTAATAGAAGCTTTTAAATATGGAACTCCTCCTCATGGTGGTATTGCATATGGCTTTGATAGGCTTATTATGCTTTTATCTAATACTTCTAACATTCGTGATGTAATAGCGTTTCCTAAGACTCAATCGGCTACTTGCTTACTAACAGATGCTCCGACGACTGTATCTAAAAATCAATTGGAAGAAGCGCATATAAAACTAGACATAAAATAATTAAGTGGGGGAGATAATAATATGGAAAATCCTTTTATGAGATCGGAATTATTATTAGGAAGTAAAGGGATGGATAAATTGTCTAAATCCACAGTTGCGGTCTTTGGAATAGGTGGCGTAGGTTCTTTTGTAGCTGAAGCACTAGTGAGAACAGGTTTAGGTAGAATTGTATTAATAGATTATGATATAATAGACATAACAAATATCAATAGACAAATTCATGCTACTAGAAAGACAGTAGGCTTATCAAAAGTAGTAGCTATGAAAGAGAGGATTTTAGATATAAATCCTGAGATTGATGTTGTTATTTATAAGAAAAAATACAACAAAGAAACTAAAGAAGAGTTACTAGCAAACTACGATTACGTCGTAGATGCCATAGACATGGTTTCTTCAAAACTTGATTTAATATGTGAGTGTAAAAATAGGAAGATACCAATTATTAGTTCTATGGGAGCAGGAAATAAATTAAATCCTACAATGTTTAAAGTAGAAGATATATATTCTACCAAGGTTTGCCCTCTAGCAAAGGTAATGAGAAGAGAACTAAGAAAAAGAAATGTAGAGGCTTTAAAAGTTGTCTATTCAGAAGAAATTCCTTTAATAGTAAATCTAGAGTCAGAAGATCTTAGAAAGGCAGTTCCAGGAAGTATAGGATTTGTACCTCCAGTTGTAGGGATGATTATTGCTTCTGAAGTAATTAAAGATATTGTATTATAGGAGGTGTAAATATGGATCAAGTAGGAGTTATAACAAAGATTTTTGATAATAAAGCGGAAATAGAAGTAAAGAGAATGTCCGCTTGTGGTGAAAATTGTAAAGGCTGTGGTAATAGATGTGATACGCCTGCTCATGTTATTATATTGGATAATAATATAGGTGCTAAGGTAGGAGACAAAGTTGAGATTAAAGGTCAAACAAAGGATATATTAAAATATATGATTATAATATATTTTGTTCCTTTTGCTATGATGTTACTAGGAATTTTTATGGGAATAAGAATATTTAAAGAAATGGGAATATCTAACTATGAACCTTTAAGTTTTTTAGTTGGATTAGTTACTTTGGGAATTGGATTTATAGTCGTTAGATTAATTGATAGTAAGTTAGGAAGGGAAGAAAGTCAAATAGTAATTATGACTAAAATTCTTTAGAGGAGTAGATTATGGAGAAGAAAAAAGCAGTGATAAGAAGGCTTAGAAGGATAGAAGGACAAATAAAGGGAATTGAAAAGATGGTAGAGGAAGACCAGTTTTGTGGGGATATATTAACACAAGTTTCAGCTGCTAGATCTGCACTAAATAGCGCAGGTGGACTTATATTAGAAAACTATATAAAGGTTTGTATAAGAGCTTATATAGAAAAGAATGGAGATCAAGATCTAGATAAATTAGTAGAAACTATGGTTAAGTATACCAAACAAAGTTAATTTTTTTTCTTTACCCTATTTATTGATTTTGAGAAAACTGAAGATATTATTATGCCTACTGCAATTGAAGTAGCAATAAAAAATGTTTCAACACCTTTTATAAAAGCTAAATCAAAATTATTTTCTATGATTGCAAACATAGTATAATACATGCCAGCACCGGGAACTAATGGAATAATTCCAGCAGTTATATATAAGGTAGCTGGCTTTTTCATGTATCGGGCAAAAAATTCACCTAATAATCCAACTCCTAGAGCTGCGAAAAAAGTACCGGCTACTTTGCTATCAAATAAATCTATACTAACCAAGTAAATAAACCAACCAAAAGCACCTGTTAATCCTGAATAAAACAAAGTTTTTTTTGGTGAACCGAAAAGTATAGAAAAACCAACTGTTGCTAATAAAGCGCAAATTATTTGTTTAATAAACATCAATTAAAACACTCCTTTAAAATAGAAGTTTAATACAATACCTACTCCTAATGCGATTGCTAAGGCGGCAAACATTGATTCCATAGTTTTTGAAAGACCAGATAAAAAGTCTCCAGACATAGTGTCTCTTATGGCATTTGTAATAGCTACACCTGGTACCAAAGGCATAATAGTGCCTATAATTATTTTATCTAAACTTATACCTATTCCTATTTTTAAAAATACGCATGAAAAAAAAGATGCTAGTATTGCACCTAACAAGCTATTTATAAAAAATGTTAAATCAAATTCTTCTATATTTTTTAATATAATTAATACAAAAAAACTGGCTATAAAGCTAGCTATAAAATCTAAGAATACTCCACCAAACAAAACAGAAAAAAAGCCAGATGCTAAACCACCAAAAAGGGCTTTTACAAAATTTGAATATCCTTTTAATTTATTTATTTTTTTTAATTCTTCGATTCCATCTAGAACTGTAATATCCGAATTTACAAATTTCCTAGAAAATTCATTTACCATATCAACTTTATTTAAGTCTATACTAATGGATTTAATTCTTTTAATGTAAGATATAAGTTCTCCTTTGTAATCAATTGACATAAAAATTCCAGTAGGTATAACAAAGGCATCTGCATATTTTATTGCCTTTCTAGATTTACAAATTCTTATGACAGTATCTTCAACTCTATAAGTTTCTCCTCCATTTTGTAATATTATTTGCCCTGCTAGGGAAGCTAAAACTAATAGTTTTCTGATTTCATTATTATTTGATTCCTCTAAATTATTCATTTTATCACCTTTTCTTAAATAGTATTGTAAATACTAGTAAATAACTATATAATGATACTTACAGTTATGAAAATATTTTACTTGATTATATTACATTATGATGTTTTAATCAATTAAATATTTAAAAATTAAAAATTGAAGGGAGAATTAAGACATGAATTTTGATAATTTAGCAAAACAAGATCCAGAGATAATGAAAATAGTAAATATGGAACTCAATAGACAACAATCCCATATAGAATTAATAGCTTCAGAAAACTTTGTAAGTAATGCAGTATTAGAAGCTGCAGGAAGCTATTTAACCAATAAATATGCTGAAGGATATCCTGGAAAAAGATATTATGGTGGTTGTGAAGTTGTTGATAAAGTTGAGGATCTAGCTAGAGATAGAATGAAAAAGATTTTTGGAGCTGATCATGTTAATGTACAACCTCACTCAGGTTCTAATGCAAATTTAGGAGTTTATTTTGCATTTTTAAAACCTGGAGATAAGGTTTTAGGAATGAATTTATCCCAAGGTGGCCATCTGACTCACGGAAGCCCTGTTAATATTTCAGGAACATATTATAATTTTGTAGATTATGGAGTAGATGAGAAAACAGAAACTATTGATTATGATAAGGTAAGAGAAATCGCCCTGAAAGAAAAACCAAAAATGATAGTAGCAGGGGCAAGTGCTTATTCTAGAGAAATTGACTTTAAGAAATTTAGAGAAATAGCAGATGAAGTAGGAGCATATTTAATGGTAGACATGGCTCATATCGCAGGTTTAGTTGCAGCGGGACTTCATCAAAATCCAGTGCCATATGCCGATTTTGTTACAACTACAACTCATAAGACCTTAAGAGGGCCTCGTGGTGGTGCAATACTTTGTAAGGAGAAATATGCTAAAGCTATAGATAAGGCTATTTTCCCTGGAATACAAGGTGGTCCATTAATGCATATTATTGCAGCTAAAGCAGTTAGTTTTGGAGAAGCTTTACAAGATGATTTTAAAACATATCAGGAGCAAGTTGTAAAAAATGCTAAGGCATTGGCTGAAGGTTTAATAGAAAATGATTTCAGATTGGTATCTGGTGGCACAGATAATCATTTGATCTTAATAGATGTGAGAACAAAGGGACTGACAGGGAAAAAAGCAGAAGCAATGCTAGATGATATAGGAGTTGCTACTAATAAAAACACTATTCCTTTTGATCCTGAATCCCCATTTATAACAAGTGGAGTTAGAATAGGTACACCAGCAATGACTACTCGTGGAATGAAAGAAGACGACATGAAAGAAATTGCAAAGATAATAACTTTGGCATTAGATGAAAGTAATGATAGAGAAGAAATAAGAGCTAGAGTAGCTAAATTGTGTAAAAAATATCCGCTGTACTAAAAACTTAGCCTACAGATAATCCTGTAGGCTTTCTATTTACATATTAGCTATACTGTATTAAAATGGTTTTATGTTAAAATTAAATGAGGTGGAATTTTATGGAGTTAAGGAATTATAAAGAAGATAAAAATATAATTGAAGAAATAACAAAAAATAGTATAGCTGAAGAGTTAGAATTAGAGATAGGAGATATACTTATATCTATTAATGATAAACCTATAAAAGATATAATTGATTATAAATATTTAATAGCCGATAATTATATTGTAGTTGAAATTGAAAAACAAAGTGGTGAGATATGGGAAATTGAAATTGAAAAAGAATATGATGAAGATTTGGGTATAATGTTTACTAACCCCCTAATTGATAAAGCAAAATCTTGTAGAAATAATTGTATGTTTTGTTTTATTGATCAATTACCCCCAAATATGAGGGATACATTGTATTTTAAAGATGATGATTCCAGACTATCCTTTTTACAAGGTAATTTCATTACATTAACTAATATGAGTGATGAAGAAATAGAAAGGATTATAGAATATAGGATTAGTCCAATAAATATAAGTGTTCATACTACTAATCCAGAATTAAGAATAGAAATGTTAAATAATAAAAATGCAGGTAAACTATATAGTATATTGGAAAGGTTTCATGAAGTAAATTTAGAGGTTAATTGTCAAATAGTATTAGTCCCTGGAGTAAATGATGGTAAAGAATTAGATAGAACACTTTCAGATTTATCAGATTTATATCCTACGGTACAATCTGTTGCAGTTGTTCCTATAGGTATAACTAAATATAGGGAAAATTTAAAAAAGGTAGATACTTTTAATATAATAAAGTCCAATGAATTATTGGACTTTATAAAAGAAAAACAAAATATCTATTTAAAAAGATTAGGGACTAGGTTTGTTTTTGTCAGTGATGAATTTTTTGCGATTACGGGAAGACAATTGCCTGAACCAGAAGAATATGAAGGATATCCTCAACTTGAGAATGGTGTAGGGCTTATGAAATCTTTTGAAGATGAAATTGATGAGGAATTATCTAAAATCAAGATAGAAAGTAAAATAAATAAAAAGTATGCTTTAGTTACAGGAACTTTAGCAAGCGATTATATGAATAGCTTAAAAGAAAAAATACTTGAAAAATTTGAAAATTTACAGTTGGAAGTAATAGCTATTAAGAATAGATTTTTTGGAGAAACTATTACTGTGGCAGGTCTTGTTACAGGAGGAGATTTACTTGATCAATTAAAAGACTATACTGATTTAGATTTGATTATAATACCAAGGTCTATGATGAAAAGTGATGAGGAGATATTTTTAGATGATGTAACGTTAGAAGAACTATCAGATAAATTAAAAATACCAGTAATACCTTCTAAAGTAGAAGGTAAAAGTTTAATAGAAATAATTAAGAATCAAGGGGTGAAATAATGGAGAAAGCAATATTAAGCATTGTAGGGAGACCAAATGTAGGAAAATCAACATTATTTAATAAATTAGTAGGAAAAAGAATAGCTATAACAGAGGATACTCCAGGAGTGACTAGAGATAGGATTTACGCTGAGGGAGAGTGGCTAGGTAATTATTTTACGGTGATTGATACAGGAGGATTAGAACCTGATAATGAAGAAATAATTATGTTGAACATACGAAGACAGGCTGAACTTGCTATAGATTCAGCAGATGTTATATTGTTTGTAGTAGATGGGAAAGAGGGTTTAACTTCTACAGATAGAGAAGTAGGAAGTATTCTTAGACGTTCGGGAAAACGTGTGGTATTAGCAGTTAATAAAATAGATTCTCAAAGTAAAGAAGACCAAATATTTGAATTTTATGAACTAGGATTAGGAGATCCTATGGCTATTTCTGCAGAACAGGGATTGGGATTAGGAGACCTTTTAGATGAAATAGTTAAAAATTTCCCAGAAGAAAGGAATACTGAGTATAATGAAGACATTATAAAGGTTTCTTTTATAGGTAAGCCAAATGTAGGAAAATCTTCATTAATTAATTATATTCTTGGAGAAGAGAGGGTAATTGTTACAAATATTCCAGGAACTACAAGAGATGCAATTGATAGTTATGTTGATTATGAAGGTGAAGAGTATATATTTATTGATACTGCAGGACTAAGAAGAAAAAAGAAAATATATGAAGATGTTGAAAGATATTCTGTTGTAAGAACCTTATCTGCAATAGATAGATCTAATATTTGTGTATTAGTAATAGATGCAACTGAAGGAGTAACAGAGCAGGATACTAAAATAGCAGGATATGCACACGATAATGGTAAAGCGATTATTATTGCTATAAACAAATGGGATTTAGTAAATAAAGATAATAAAACTCACAATGAATTTGTTAAGGATATAAGAGATGACTTAGGATTTATATTATATGCACCGATTGTGTTTATTTCTGCCATAACAGGACAAAGGGTTGGTAATTTATTAGAAACAATAAGAGTTGTAAATAATAACTATAACCTAAGAATAAAAACAGGAGTATTAAATGATATAATAAATGAAGCAGTATTAATGAATCAGCCTCCTAGTGATAAAGGAGTTAGGTCTAAAATTTATTATGGAACTCAAGTATCAGTTAGACCTCCTAAATTTGTTATATTTGTAAATCATAAAGAGTTAATACATTTTTCATATGTAAGATATTTGGAAAATCAAATAAGGAATCACTTTGGATTTGTAGGTGTACCTATTCAATTAGAATTTAGAGAAAAAGGTGAGTAATTTATGAAGATTATGTTGGTTATATTAGTAGGATATATAATCGGCTGTTTTTCTCCATCTTATTTTTTGGGTAAAATATTTAAAAAACAAGATATAAGAAATTATGGCAGTGGAAATGCAGGTTCTACTAATGCCTTAAGAGTATTTGGCAAGAAAATAGGATGTTTAACTTTTATGATGGATGTAGCAAAGGGAATAATTGCTGTTTTAATTGGTAAATGGATAATGGGATTTGATGGAGGCTTGTTAGGGGGTATATCTGTTGTCCTAGGTCATAATTGGCCTATATTTTTAGGATTCAAAGGTGGTAAAGGAGTAGCAACATCTTTGGGGGTCTTATTTATTATTCATTGGCAAACAGGAATTATTTGTCTTATTATTGGGTTAAGTATAATTGTATTTAGTAAATATGTTTCTTTAGCTTCTATAGGTGCATCTGTAATCGCACCTTTTGCTCTATTAATAATGGATAGAAAAGCTCCCAAGAATCTTCATTTAACTATGCTTTTATTAGCAATAATGGCTATATTTAGGCATAAAGACAATATAAAAAGATTAATTGAAGGTAAAGAAAACAAACTAGGGAATAAAAAAGGATAGGTGTTATATATGAAAGAAAAGATAGGAGTATTAGGTGGAGGAAGTTGGGGAACATCGTTAGCAATACTTTTAGCTAAAAAGGGAAATGATGTTACTATTTGGTTACGAGATAAAGAACAAGTAAATAGTATAAATGAAACAAGGGAAAACAAAAAATATCTTCCAGGTATAAAGTTACCAGATAATATATCTATATCTTCAGATTTAGAAGAAACTAATCATAAGAAAGATTTAATACTTTTATCTGTTCCAACTCATGGAATAAGACAAGTATTAAATTCTTGTAAATCTACTATAAAAAAAGAACAAATTATCTTAAACGTATCAAAAGGTATAGAGAATCAAAGCCTTCTTAGAATTTCTCAAATTGTAGAGGAAATTTTACCAGGTAATAGATATGCTGTTCTTTCAGGACCTTCTCATGCAGAAGAGGTGGCTAAGGATATGGCTACAACTGTTGTATCTGCATCAAATTATAAAAATGTAGCAGAATATATACAGGATTTATTTATTACGCCAAGTTTTAGAGTGTATACTAATCCAGATGTAACAGGAGTAGAATTAGGTGGTGCATTAAAAAACATAATAGCTTTAGCTGCAGGCATATCCGATGGATTGGATTGTGGTGATAATACCAAGGCTGCCTTAATGACTAGGGGTATATTTGAAATGGCAAAACTAGGTGTCAAGGTGGGTGCTAAATCTGAAACGTTTTCTGGACTTTCAGGTATAGGTGATTTAATAGTAACTTGTACTAGTATGCATAGTAGAAATAGAAGAGCTGGAATCCTAATAGGACAGGGCATGCAGGTTGAAGAAGCAACTAAAAAAATAGGTATGGTAGTAGAGGGAATAAAAACTACTAAATCAGCATTTTATTTATCTAAAGAATATAATATTGATATGCCTATTACAGAAGAACTTTATAATGTATTATATAATGGAAAAAATGTTGAGAATTCTGTTTCTAATTTAATGTTAAGAGATAAAAAACATGAAATGGAAAATGTTGTCAATGAAATAAGCTTTTATGATAAATAAAATATTTATTTCTTCTAGCTTGTAATATTTTCTTACTCTATACGTATATATATAATGTTAAGGATTATAATTTATAATTATACTTATAAGGGGGGAAAGATGTGGAAATATTTGATATATACCAGGATATTGCAGAGAGAACACAGGGAGATATTTATGCTGGAGTTGTAGGACCAGTTAGAACTGGTAAATCCACATTTA
>CAZMMV010000048.1:0-13497 GCA_964567475.1 uncultured Tissierellaceae bacterium
GAAAAGGAATTTAGAACTATTGGAAATAAAATGCCTAATATGAGTAAAAATTTAAGAGATATTATATATATAATGAGCAGAAAACAAGATTGGATAAGCGAATATAGAAGAGAAAATGGTTGGGATCAAATTATTCCAGATAATTTTAATGAACAAGCAGAAAGTAATTATATAAAATTTGCTAAAGATGTCAAAGAATTTATACGATTAAATAAATTTTGGTATAAACAGTTTAGTGATAATAGGCTAAGCTATAATTTTTTAAGAGAAAAAATTGAAAACAAAGGAATTATTGTAATGCAAAATGGAATAGTAGGATCTAATACTCGAAGGAAGCTTGAACTACATGAATTTCGAGGATTCGTGTTATATGATAATTTTGCACCATTAATATTCATAAATTCAAAGGATAGTTACGCTGGAAAAATATTTACTTTAATTCATGAATATATTCATATGTTTTTTCAAAAGGATGATGTTTTTATAAATAAAGATTTACAATATGATAATAAATTAGAAAAACTTATTAATCAAATCACTGCAGAGTTTTTAATGCCGGAATCTCATATAAAAGATTGTTGGAATAAAAAATATAAAAAAATGGATCAAATAGAGAGTCTTAGTAAATTATTTAATGTTAGTAAACTAGCTTTATCTATAAGGCTTAAAGATATTGGCTTAATAGATCAATCTTTAGTAGAAGCTGTAAGTAAAATAACAGAAAAGAATTTGAAAAATAAAAGGAAAGATCCTAGTGGCGGAGATTATTGGATGAACTACAAATCTCGTTATAGTAGTAGTTTTGTGGAAACTGTAATTGAAGGTGCTGAGTCCGGTCATATTAGTCATGGCTATGCATTTAATCTATTAGATGTTAAGGCTAAAGGCTATGATGTTTTAAAAGAGGATATGATGATATATGGGTAAAAAATATTTACTAGATTCAAATATTTTAATAACTGCTCATAGAACATTATATCCATTTGACATTGCCCCAGGGTTTTGGAAGCAATTAATAGATAAGGCATCAAATAAAATAATAATTATAGAGAAAGTTAGTGAAGAAATTTTAAAAGGGGAAGACCAATTAACAGATTGGTACCTAGAAAACAAGGATAACATTAAGGTTTTAGAAATACCAGAAGCTAAAGTCATTGAATCCTATGGAGAAATAATAAGTAGAATAAATGTTAATGACCAATATAAAGAGACAGCAAAACGAGAATTTGCATCTATAGCAGATTCCTGGTTATGTGCTTATGGACATACTTATAATTATACATTAGTAACCAATGAAAAATATTCAGCAAATATTAAGAATAGAATAAAGATACCAAATGTATGTGAGGAATTTAATATTAAATATATCAATTTATTACAATTTATGAGGGAAATAAAAATTAAATTATAAAAGTTATAAGAAAAAATCAGTATTTAAATACTGATTTTTTCTTACAACTATATATTTTTTGTTAAAATTATATAGTTGTTATTCGATAGAATTATCATGATTATCTAGAATATCATAATAACTATATGATACAATAAGTATAAATTATAAGTTGTATTGAAAGCTTATAATGACTGATGAGACAAGGATAATCCAAGAAATAAGATATGAAGTAAAAATATTTGTAAAGGTAAAAATTTGGAACATTATTAGAATATTAGACAGTATTATAAAATGAATGGAAGATAGATTTTAATATTACTGAAAAATAAAAATGAGAGACCTAAAATAGAATATATAAAGTGGTACAATGAAAATACATATTTGAGATAGCGAGATTTCTAAATAAACAATTTAATAGGTACTAAGGAGGAAATAGATTGCATAATGATTTAACTTTTTTTACAAATGAACCGGAAAGAAATCTATATGATAGGTTTAATAAAATATTGAGATCTCATACAGAATTTTTTGATGTATTAGTGGGATACTTTAGGACTTCAGGATTTTATATGTTATATCCAGCTATGGAAGATGTAAAAAAAATAAGAATATTGGTTGGAATAAATGTAGATAAAAAAACTTTTTATTTACTTAATTATGGAGAAGATGAAGAATTAAACTTTATAGCTTCACATAAAAATATTAAAGATAGTTTTGCTAATAGCATTGAGGAAGAAATGAAAAAATCAAATGATACTTTAGAAGTAGAAGAGGGAGTGAAGGTATTTATTGATTGGATAAAATTAGGGAAACTTGAAATGAAGGTTTATCCCCATGATTTAATTCATGCAAAAGTATATATTATGAGAAAGGATTTAAAAAAGATACCTGATCAATATGGTAGTGTGATTACAGGGTCAAGTAACTTTTCAAAATCAGGATTAAGAAATAATTTAGAATTTAATGTAGAGCTTAAGGATAGTAGGGATGTTGATTTTGCACTAACTAAATTTGAAAGACTATGGAGTGAATCAATAGACATAACTGAAGAATATATAGATACTATAGAAACTAAAACTTGGCTTACAAATAAAATAACACCATATGAATTATATTTAAAAACCATATATGAATATTTCAAAGAAGAAATAAATGATGATAAGCTTATAGATGAAATAAATTATTTACCAGATGGATTTATGTCATTACAATATCAAAAAGATGCAGTAACTCAAGTGAAAAAGATATTAGAAGCATATAATGGAGTATTTATATCTGATGTTGTGGGATTGGGTAAAACCTTTATATCAGCTATGTTAGGACAAAAGCTGCAAGGTGGAAAACTTGTTATTTGTCCTCCTGTATTAGTAGATTATTGGAGAAGAACTTTGATATTGTTTGGAGTATCAGCAAGAGTTGAATCTTTAGGAAAACTTGATCATATATTAGGAGACAAACAACTGTTAAACAAAACTCAATATGTATTTGTGGATGAAGCGCATAGATTTAGAAATAAGAATACGGAAAGTTATAGAAATTTGCATGAAATATGCTTTGGGAAAAAAGTAATTTTAATATCAGCAACTCCACAAAATAACTATGCTATTGATATAGCTAATCAAATATATTTATTTCAACCAAGAAATAATTCTACTATTATTCCTAATTATAATAATTTAGAAAGCTTTTTCAATCAATTGCAAGGTAGATTAAAATCATTAGAAAAAGGAACTGATGAATACAATACTGTTATTAAGAATAATTCAGAAATTATTAGAGATAATGTTCTTAGAAATATAATGGTAAGGAGGACGAGAACAGAAATTGAACAATACTATAAGGAAGATTTAAAAAAACAGGGGTTGAAATTTCCAATAGTAAATAAGCCAAAAAAAATCATTTATAAATTTGATGATCAAATAGAAGAAATATTTAACTATACAATAGAGTCAATTAAAAATCTTAGTTATGCTAGATATAAGCCATTAACATACTTAAATAAGATACCTAAAGAAATAGGGTCACAACTTACAGGACAAATAAATATTTCGGGATTTATGAAATCATTATTGTTAAAGAGGTTAGAAAGTAGTTTTTATGCTTTTAAGAAAACCTTATCAAGGTTTTTAAATTCATCTAGAAGGTTTATAGATATGGTCAGAAATGGTAAAGTTTATATTAGTAAAGAAGTTGATGTCTATGATTTAATAGACAGTGAGGATGATGAATTATTAAATGATTATATAGAGTCGGAGGTAGTTAAAGAATTTGATTTATCTAATTTTAAAGAAATTTTTATAGAAGATTTAATTAATGATTTAAATATATATAAAAGATTATATGATAAATGGATTCATATAGATAAGGATCCTAAGAAGGATGTATTTGTAAAAGATATAAAAGATAATCTAATATTAAATAAGAATAAGCTTATAATCTTTACTGAATCAAAAGAGACAGCAGAATATATAGGAAAATATTTAGACAAAGAATATCCAGGGGAAATAATAGTATATTCAGGAGATTCTTCAATTGATAAAAAGGATATAATAGAAGCGAATTATAATCCAGATTATCCAGGGGAAAAAGATGATAGTATTAGGTTTTTAGTAACAACAGATGTTTTGGCTGAAGGAATAAACTTACACAGAAGTAATACTGTTGTTAATTATGATTTACCTTGGAATCCAACAAAAGTAATGCAAAGAGTTGGACGTATAAATAGAGTTGGAACTAAGCATAAAGATATAAATATATTCAACTTTTTTCCAACAGATCAATCTAAAGAACATTTAACCTTAGAAGAAAATATTATGATAAAGATTCAAGCTTTTCATGATACTTTAGGTGAAGATTTTAAATACTTATCTGAAGATGAAGAGATTTCTGTTCATAAACTATATAATACCCTTAATTCAGAATTGGATATAGAGGGTATAGATGGAGTTTCAGATTTAAAGTATTTATCTGAAATAAGAAGTATAAGAGATAATAATACCAAATTATATACTAAAATAAAAGAACTACCTTTAAAATCGAATTCAGGAAGAAAATTGAAGGGTCTACATGGAGATTCTTTAATAACTTATTTTAGGCAAGGAGAGTTAAAAAAGTTTTTTAAAACTAATAAGAAAGAAACTAGAGAATTATTTTTTCGAGAAGCTTTAGAAGAAATGAAAGTAGATAAAAATATTAAAAAATCAAATAAGCCAAATTGCTTTTATGATTATTTAGAAAAAAACAAAAAAGCATTAAAGAGATTACTAGAAGAAGAACCTCTGTTAATAGATAAGAAATCTGGCAGTAAAAATCAAAAAAATATTATTAAAATATTAAAAGCTATTAGAAATTATGATAAATTTACGGATATTGAATCTAATAAAATTAAAGAAATCAAAAAAATATTTCAAGATGGTGTAGTACCAAGTAAAACTATGAGTGAAATTAATAAAGAATTAAAAGGTAAAACTGATCCAATAGAAGTTTATAAAATAGTAAACAAACTTTTACCTCAAAATTATATAAATAGCAACTATGAAGATAAAAATATAGAGGATTACGATACGGAAGTAGTATTATCATACTATAGTTTAGGAGAGGATTAATATCGCTGATAATAAGTTACAACTTATAGAGGACGTTTTAGGAAAGGAATATAATTATAACAAGTATTCACAATTTATTGTTAACTTTTTAAAAGAGCCAAGAATTTTTAGTGAAAGAAGAGATGAGAGAATATGGTTAGAATATAAAAAAAGTATTTCTGCTTATTATAAATTAGGAGAGTATATAGATCCCAAAAGGAATAAATTATTAATATTATCAGTTGAATTAAAAAGAGGTTCAACAGTTGAGAGAGCAAGATCACTTCAAAGAAATTTTATATCTAAAATATTAGATGGAAGTGATTATGAAGGCGCTATAGTAGCATTTTATACTCCAAAGCAAGAAAACTGGAGATTATCATTTGTAAGACTAGATTACAAATTAACAAAGGCAGGTGTAGAATTAAAGTTGACTCCTGCTATAAGATATTCTTATTTAGTAGGAGCAAAAGAACCAACTCATACGGCGCAAAAAAGATTACTTAGCATATTAAAAGATGATAGCAAATTACCAACTATTGATGAGATAGAAGATATATTTAGTGTAGAGAAAGTAACGAATGAGTTTTTTGAGCAATATAAAGAGAAATATTTACAGTTAAAAGAACATCTTCAGCAGAATAACGAATTTATAGTAGAAACTCGAAAACTAGGATTAGATGTGGATAAGTTTGCAGAACAGTTTTCCAAAAAATTAATGGGTCAAATAGCATTCTTATACTTTCTTCAAAAAAAGGGATGGTTAGGAGTAAGAATACTTCCTAAAAATCGAATGCTATCGTTAGAAGAATATAAAGATATTAATAAAAAAATAGATTTAAAATCTAAAGATATACTAAATAAGGTTTTTAAATATAATTCTAATTGTAAGGCTTATTATATGGATAGTCAATCCTTTAAAGAATTATCTGAAGATCAAGCTATAAGATTAAGTATGTGTTTTAACAATACAAAATTTGATAAAACGTGGGGTACAGGGGACAAACAATTTATAAGAGGCCTATTTAAATTTTGTGAAGAGAATACAGAGCTTAATTTTTTTGATGACTATTTAGAGCCGTTTTTTTATGAAGCACTAAATACTAAAAGAAAAAATAGCTATTATCAAAGATTTAATTGTAAAATTCCATTTTTGAATGGTGGATTATTTGAGCCTATAGAGGATTATCATTGGGAAGAAATAAGTTTTGAAATACCTAATAGTATTTTTTCAAATCAAAGTGAAAAGGGAATGTATTCTGATGGTATTTTAGATATATTTGATAGATATAACTTTACTATGAATGAAGCAGAACCTTTAGAAAAAGAAGTAGCGGTAGACCCTGAGATGTTAGGGAAAATATTTGAAAACTTACTCGATGTAAATGATAGAAAATCGAAAGGTGCTTTTTACACACCTAGGGAAATAGTCCATTACATGTGTCAAGAATCATTGATTAACTATTTGGTAAATAAAGTAGGTGTTCCATATGGTGATATAAAAGAATTTATTCTTTATGGAGAAATGATTAGGGATGAAGATGGAAGAATTGATGTTGTTAGGGAAGGTAAGGAGTTAAGAATAAAATCAAGTATATATAAAAATATAGTAGAAATAGATGAGGCTTTGAAAACTGTAAAGGTAGCTGATCCAGCAGTTGGATCAGGAGCATTTCCACTAGGAATGTTAAATGAAATAGTTAAGGCTAGAAATAACATTACTGAATATATTATTAAAATTAATAAAGAAGGACAATTTGGTAAAAAATATGATGAAAGTTTTATAAGGAATAGAAGATCTCAATATAAAATGAAGTGGGAGACAATAAGAAATTGTATATTTGCTGTGGATATAGAACCAAGTGCAGTTGACATTTCAAAACTTAGATTATGGTTATCTGTAGTAGTAGAACAAGAAATTGATGTTAACAATCCTAAACCACATACATTACCAAATTTAGACCAAAATATAATGGTTGGAAATAGTTTAATAGATGAATTTGAAGGAATAAAATTGTTTGATAAAACATTAAGGTATAAAAAAAATAATAAAGATAAAAGAAATATAAATGTTTTTATGCAAATGAACATGTTGTTAGATCAATCAGACGAACTATTAGATAATATGTTCAAATTACAGGATCAATATTTTGATGAAGATAATGAACATAGGAAAAAAACATTAAAGGTAGAAATTGAAAAGATAAGAGACGAATTAATAAGATATAAATTACAAAATGAGGGGAATATAGAAGGATTAAGAAAGTATGAGGAATCATTAAAAAAGAAGACCAAACCATATTTTATATGGGAGTTAGAATTTGCTAAGGTATTTAAGGATAATGGTGGATTTGATATTGTAATAGGAAATCCTCCATATATAGGCGAAAGTGGTAATAAAGAATTATTTAGAGAAATAAGAACAACAGATTTTGGAAAAAAATATTATAGAGGAAAAATGGATTTTTGGTATTTTTTTACATCAAAGGCAATTAACATTTTACGTAAGAATGGATTTTTATCATTTATAGCTCCAAATAATTGGATGACTACTTTTGGTGGTGAAAATATGCGAAAACATGTCATGGAAGAAATGACAATAAAAAATTTTATTTCATTTGGTGATTATAAGGTGTTTGAAAATGCTGATCAACAAACTATGATTTTTATATTAGAAAAGGATAATGAAAAAATACAATATAAAGTGAAATGTAGTATTTTAGATGAAGAGGTTTATTATATAGAAGATTTTACTAGACTTCAAATAATTGGAAATCATTATAATAGTTTTTTAGATAGAAAGGAATATTTAGAAGGTGAGAACATAACATTTTTAGAATATTCTGTGGCTAAAATAATAAATAAAATAAAAGAAAAAGGCAAATTTAAATTAGATAAAAATGAAGCAATAAATGGTATACACCCTCATCATGCATCTGTCACTAAAAAGATGTTGAAAACAATACCTAATAAGAAAGTTGGGGATGGTATATTTGTAATATCAGAAGAAGAAAAACAATATTTAAATCTTGATAGCCATGAAATTATTTTATTAAAACCTTATTATGATAGTAATAAAATTTGGAGATACGGATATAACTGTGATAATTCACATTGGATTATATATACAGATTCATCCTTTAAGGATAAGAATAAGATGTCAAAGTATAAAAATATAAAAAAACATCTTGATGAATATGAAACTGTTATAACCTCTGATAATAAGCCATATGGGCTTCATAGATCAAGAAATGAGAACTTTTTCAGAGGTAAAAAAGTTTTATCGATAAGAAAATGTTCAAAACCTACATTCTCTTATATAGATTTTAATTCTTATGTAACTGCAGAGTATTTTGTGATAAAAACAAATAGAATTAATTTAAAATATCTAGTAGGAATTCTCAATAGTAAACTTGTTGAATACTGGTTAAAGTATAAGGGCAAAATGCAAGGAAATAATTATCAAATAGACAAAGGGCCATTACTTGAGATACCTATTGCTTTTTCTGATAAAAAAAGAATAAATAATATAATAGAATTAGTTGATAAAAGAATAAATAATCAGAATCTAGAAGAAATAGAAAAGGTTGAATGTGAAATAAATGAAATTGTATATAGTATCTATAATATGGATGACAGAGAAATTAAGAAAATTGAAGATACGATATAATTATTGTGTATAAAATTAAAACTCTATTTTATATAACTTGAAAGAAGTATAGAAATTATAAATAATATAAAAAACAATGTTTAATTTTTAATTAAAGTTTCAAAATATTTTAATATTATAAAGATAAATAAAAATATATAACTTAAAATAAGTAGGCTCAGATGAAAGAATTATTAAATACCATAAAATCTGAATTTCCAGATAAAGCAGAAGATATAAAGGAAAGTTTAGACTTATTAAGTGATGCAATAAGTTCAACGATATATGATGTATCTTCTGAATTAAATGAATCAATAAAATTAAGGGATAAAAACGGTATGGATAAATATAATATGTTAGCTAGGGAAGGTTTTAAATATGAGGAATTGATAGATAATATTATTAATATATTAAATGTTGAAGAAAAAAACATTTAGATATAGTTGATAAAAAAACTTACCAAATTATTCAGGTTATCTAGTAAACAATAAAATTGAACATAGCCTTTCAGAAAATTTTAAGCATAAAAGACCTTTTGGATTTAATTTTTTAAATAACGAAATTATAAAGGTTAGCACATGGAAGGATTTGTTTATAAAAACCTGTGAAATTATTTATAATATTGATTGCAATAAATTTAATGAATTTGAAGACTTAAGACATATGAAAGGAAGAAAGAAAAAATACTTTTCTAAGAATAAAGTAGAACTTAGAAAACCTATTCAAAGAAAAAATGACATATTTGTGGAAACTAATCATAGTGCTAATACCATAAGAGATTTAATAATAAAGATGCTAGAAAAATTCAATTTTGAAATCCCAGATTGCTAGGTATACTTCGATGCTGACTATACTAAATTGAATAAATAGGAAGTAAGATATTAATAATATAGAAGTTTTAGACTAAAAGGATGATAAACAAAATGATAAATATAAAATGGAGATTTAATCCTGGTGATAGAACAGGTATAAATGATTCGGGAATAGAAACGTTTAGAGGACAAATGATAACTTCTCTAGCTAGGGAGATATGCCAAAACTCTATGGATGCAGTTAGACAAGATAAAGATAAGGTTATTGTAGAGTTTTGTGAATTCAAGTTACCGGTTAGAGATATTCCAGGAGTAGAAGACTTAAAACATAGTTTTAAAAAAGGATTAGATTTTTGGAGTCAGGATAATAATAATGTTGATCAAGCAATCAATTTTTTCAAGAGAGGATTGAAATTACTTGAAGGTGATGATATAAAAGTTCTAAGGATAAGTGATTTTAATACTACTGGTTTATTAAAATCCAGAGAATCTTTTTCGTCACCATGGGTGAATTTAATAATGGCATCTGGAGTTTCTCAAAAAAATGGAACAGCTGGAGGTAGCTTTGGTATAGGAAAATCTGCTCCTTTTGCATCTACAGATTTAAGAACTGTATTTTATAGTACATTAGATAGTGATGGTATAGAAGCAAGTCAAGGAGTTAGTAGAATAGCAACTTTCAAAGATAATGAGGGAAAAGAAACTTCAGGAAAAGGTTATTATGGTGGATATGATGAACTATCTCCTAATGGTAACTCTCCTATATATCAACAAATATTTTTAGATCCAAACTTTACAAGAGAAAAAAGTGGTACAGATATTTATTTGATAGGATTTAGAGAATTTGAAGATTGGAAAGAGGAACTTATATTAGCTTTACTAGAAGATTTTTTAATGGCTATTTATGAGGATAAACTGGAGATTTATATAGGGGATATTGTTTTAAATGAAGAAAATTTAGATAAAACAATAGAAAAGTTTTATAAGAAATATAAGAAGAGATTAAATAAGACATATAATTATTATAAAGTATTAACTTCTAAAAATTCTAAGACACTTATTCATTCATTGGAAGATTTAGGTGACATAGAATTTAAGTTTTTACTAGGAGCTGAGAGTGTAGGAGAAAATATAGACTTTCATAGGCAAGCTCTAGTAGTTAGAAGTAATGGTATGAAACTATTTGATAGGGGATATATATCGGGTAATATACCATTTGCTGGAGTGCTAACTTTGATTGATGAAGAGGTAAATAGTTTTTTTAGATTATTGGAACCACCTAGACATGATGCTTGGGAAGTGGATTTATATGAGGGCAATAAACCTAAAAGCTATGTAAAAGACAAGATACAGGAAGTATATAGATTTATGAGAGATACTATTGCAGAATACGGAAGTATACCTGTAGCAGATGAAATGGATGCAGCAGGCTTAGGTGACTATTTACCAGATGATTTTTTAGATATTTCTGCTGATAGGAAACATGTGAAAGAAAGTATTACAGATAAATCTAAATCTATAGATATAGTAGAAACTAAAAAGCCAAATAAGAAAAAGGAAATATTTAAAAATATAGAAGATGAAGAGATTTCTATTTTTGGAGAATTTGGTGATGGTGATTTTATGGGAGGTAGCAAGGGAGATTCTGACAAGAATAGGAAAACTACTTCTGATGAAAAGGGAGATATGATTGAGTCGGATTCAGGAGTGGAAATATCTGCTTTACCAAGAATGAATACTTTAAGAGAAAGATTGATTTCTTTAGGCCCAGGAACAGGTAGATATAAAATAATATTGGAATTGGAAAAAGATATTAATATTGGAGTTTTAGATATATTTATAAAAACAGAAGATGGACAAGAAAAAGCTATAATAGAAAAGGTAATTAATTCTAATAATTTTAATTTTAAAAAGAAAAAGGGTAGATTGTACTTTAAATTATCGGAAGAGACCTCAAATATATTAGTTGAATTAGAGTTAAAATATAAGGGGACATGCTCTATGGGGGTGAAAATTTATGGTAGTAGATTATAAACATTTTCCTCACCCAGTTTTATCAAATGATAGAGATGATTATATTCAATCTAGTTTTGATACTAGTTTGGAAATAAATCATATTGCAGATAAATTAGAATTTAAGGTGAATTGTTCTTTGAAAAATGATGATATACAGAAACTTATAATTGATGGGAAAGCTAATATAATATATAGGATTGAGTCACCACAGACCATGTATAGAGATGTTTATAATATAGAGCTAGGAGATAATAAATTTTATATAAATGAAAATTGTCTGAAGGGCAAAATAACAGTTGAAAGTTACATAGTTGCAATGGAAGATATTAATGATTTTAGAAGTAAAAATTTTCATGGTGATTATGAAGATTTAACTTTTAATTTAATTAGATCAGATATATTAGCCATAGGAGAAAAAAGCAATTTTAGATTAGATAAAGATATAGAAGAATTATATAATATTCCTTCAATATTTCTTATAAGTAGGGTTGATGATGAAAATCAAGATATGAGAATTAGTTTTGAAGGAGATAAGATTAATATTTTATTGTGTAATGAAGATTATATTAATCAACAAAATTTAAGTAATATTCCAAAATATCAACCTATACTTCATAGCATGATAATAATGCCAGCTTTGATTTATTTGTTTACAGAGCTAAGAGATGAGTCTTATGAAAGATTTGAAGAATTATCTGAAAAACGATGGTTTAAATCTCTTGATAGTGTATTGCGAAAAGTGGATTTATCATTGGACCAATTTGATATAAGGCAAGAAACTCCATATAAATTGGCTCAATTAATATTAGATTATCCATTAAAACGAGGATTATATGCTCTATCAATAAAGGATGAGGTGGAATAAATTGAAATTATATTTCTTAAAGCAGGATGCATTGGAGATTTTGCGTATAAATATTCATCGAAATTTACAAAAATATAAAGAAACTACTAATGATTGGATATATGAATTTTTTGATGGAGATCCATTTATAGAGTTTAAAGAAGAAGTACCAGATTTTCATTTGAAAATTTCTAGAGGTGGAGTTGCAGAATTAGAGGTTGAAAATTTTAAACATATCCTAACTCCTAGTCAAGCATCGGATGAAAGATTTTGGGCTGGCTTAACCCACGGGGTCTTTTGGGAATATATGCACCATAGATGGGAGATGGATATAAAAGATACTTCTGTAGATAGTGTCAATACCAGATATTTTTTGAAAGGTAGCAATAAGCATGCTTTAAGGGCAAATACATTAGCTAGATTATGGTGGTTATCAGAAAAACTATACGATAAAAGAAGAAAAAACCCATATGAGTTATTGGAAGCATTTTCACATGATTTTGTAACTAAGGTTCATACTTTTTTATCTTTAAGAATATCAAACAGCAGAGTAGTTTGTAGATCCTTTGCAGGAGCTATTATAGATTTGGAGGAATTAGAGGATTCATCAAGTTATAGGAGAAATCTTTTTAGAGCATTGCTAAGGTATCTAAATATTTTAGGTGGAGTTAATATATTAGATTTATATGAGGAAAAAGTTTTAAAAAATCTTTTAATAGATGAAGGAATTAGGGTGTTGGATGAATATTATACTAGAGACTTGAAATTAGAGAAAGCTTAATATAAGTATGGAACATAATAAGTTATATAAGAATATAATATTTTTTAGATGAATAGTATTTGTAGATGGAATAAATATAGAGTTTATGATTCAAAATTAAAGGAGAGGTATTGATGAAATTTGGAATGAGAAAACCTAGTTTAAAAAAATCTATTAAGGCACGTACAACAGGTAAGATAAAAAGAAAAGTAAAAAGCTCAGTAAACCCTTATTATGGCAAAAAGGGTACAGGCTTTATAAGAAATCCTAAAAAGGCTGTTTATAATAAAGTTTATAAAAAGACTACATTTAGTCTTTTAGGATTTTTGAAAAATTTATTTAAATAAAAAGTATAAAGATATGAATTACTATTCTAGCTAAACTCTAAAATCAACAGTTTCCTAGGTCTTGATTTTTAATCCTATATAATATATCCTTG
>CAZMMV010000049.1:0-4489 GCA_964567475.1 uncultured Tissierellaceae bacterium
AAAGTTCCTTGACTAATCTCTGGTTGATATGGAGTATATGATGTATAAAACTCTGACCTTGATATTATATGATCCACTATTGATGGAATATAATGATCATAAGCTCCAGCACCAAGATAATTAGTTAACTCGCTAGTAGAACAGTTCTTTGCTGCAAGTGATCTTAAATACTTAGAAACTTCTAATTCACTTTTGGCCTTAGGAAGATTTAGTTCCCTATTCAACTGCATATCCTTAGGAATATCACTAAATAAATCTTCTATAGAATCTACTCCTATAACCTTAAGCATTTCCCGTTCATCTTCAGGAGTTGTTGGAATGTATGGAAACATATTCTATTCCTCCTCAGCTAAAAACTTTTCATATTCCTCACTTGTCATTAGATCGTCTAATTCGCTCTTATCTAATATATCTATTTTCACCATCCAGTTCTCATATGGATCTGTATTTAACAACTCTGGACTATCCATTAGTTCTTCATTGATTTCTATTACATTTCCACTAATTGGCATATAAACATCTGCCGCTGCCTTTACTGACTCAACAGCTGAAAAATCTTCTCCCTTTTCAATCTCATCATCAACTTCTGGAAGTTCTACATATACAATATCTCCCAATTGATCTTGAGCATGGTCTGCTATACCTATAAGTGCTGTTTCTCCATCTACCTTAACCCATTCATGATCGTTTGTATAAAGTAATCCTTTAACTACTTTCATCCATAACCCCTCCTAATTTATTATTTATTTTTCAAAAAGTTCTTATCTATAATTTTAGCCTTAACTGGCTTGTTTCTAATCATAATATCTATCTCAGTACCGATTTCAGTAAACTCTGGTGGTATAAGTGCATTACCAATATTCTTCTTAAGTGTTGGTGACATATATCCAGTAGTTACATAACCGATTTTCTTACCATCTTTTTGTATTTCATATTCTTCTCTAGGAATACCTCTACCAATCATTTCAAAACCAGCCAATTTTCTAGTAAGGCCTTGGTCCCATTGTTTTTTAAGAGCTTCCTTTCCTATGAAATCTGATTCTTTTTTAAGCTTAACAAAAAATTTAAATCCACCTTCTAAAGGTGTAACAGTCTCAGAAATCTCATGACCATATAATGGCAATGAAGCTTCAAATCTAAGAGTATCTCTACATCCTAAACCAGTTGGCATTATTCCTTCTTCTTTACCAGCCTCTAAAAGATCTTTCCAAATCTTAACTACATCCTTGCCATCAGTATATATTTCAAATCCATCTTCTCCAGTGTATCCATTTCTAGAAACCATACACTCTATTCCACTTACCTTGACACTTTGGTCAAAAGTAAAGAATTTCATTGGAGTTAAATCTTTTTCAGTTAATTTTTGTAGCGTTTTAATTGCTAAGGGTCCTTGAAGAGCAAGCACTCCTACATCATCGGAAATATTAGTGATTTCAACATCGAAGTCCTTCTTGTTTTCTAGAATCCAATTATAATCCTTTTCGATGTTTGCTGCATTTACAACCAAATAAAAATACTCTGGTCCATACCTATAAATCAGAAAGTCATCAACTACCCCTCCATTAGGTCTGCACATAAAAGTATAAGTAATGTGATTATCAATTGATTTTGAAATGTCATTTGTTACAAGATAATCTACAAAAGCTAATGCATCCTTGCCTTTAATTATAATCTGTCCCATATGAGATACATCAAATAATCCTACAGCATTTCTAACTGCTTCATGTTCTGCAACCAAACCCTTGTATTGAATTGGAAGATACCATCCTGCATAATCTACAACCTTTCCTCCCAGCTCCAAGTGTTGATCATATAATGGGGTTTTCTTTGCATCCATTTAACCACTCCTTCCCTTATAGTGTAACTATATTTCTAATACCCTAATAACTTTAAAATAAACTTACTAATAGTCTTTATTTAAAGTATATATAGAATATTCAACCTACGCCCTTATTATACAAGATGACCCAGAAATATGCAATAGCATATAGAAGATAAAATCATTGTATAATTCCACCATAGCCTTTGAGACTACTAGGTCTCAGATGTCATATAATCCTTTGATATATTTTTATCAATTTTGTTTTTATACTAAAAAGGGCTATCTTCCATCTGTCCAAAGTAATTGATAATCCCAATATAAATAGACCAGGCTATCTTTTCCTGGTAAATCTCATCCTTTAACAACTCTTCTTCCCTAGGATTAGATAAAAATCCACACTCCACTAAAACCGAAGGCCCCTCAATAGCTTTTAGAACAAAGACATCATTTCTTTCATGAGGCTGTCTAGTATTATCCTTATCCAATATATTTTTCAATTCCTTTTGTATACATAAAGCCAACTGCCTTCCCTCTTCAGATCCTTCATTATAAAAAGTCTGGGCTCCATAGTATTCTGGCCTAATAAAACTATTTGCATGTATAGATATAAACATTTCACTTTTACTTACATCTGCTATTTCCTTTCTTTTATGTAAATCCTCAGTCTTCATATCCTTCAGAGTCTTAGCCTTGTCTGAATATAAACCAACATTCTTTTCCCTAGTCATGATAGCAATCCCACCACTTTGCTCAATCAACCTTTTTAACCTTAAGCCTATCTTTAAATTTATTTCATCTTCTTTTACACCTTTTTTGCCTACCTTTCCCGGATCAACACCACCATGGCCTGGATCTATAGTTATTATTTTATTTGATATAGGTAAGCAAGAAACTGTTAAAGACCGGCTATTTCTTATGATTAAGCTTATTAAAATTCCAAGTATAGCAAGTATCAATAAAGCAAGCATATATCTTTTTTTAACTACAATAACTTTCACATGATCCCCCCTATAAAAATATATTATAAATCTTACAATATATTCCTATAAGAATTAAAAAAGGCCATGCCCAGAAAATTTAAATCTGCTAGTCATGACCTCTTACTTATTTTAGAAAAGCACTTACAAGATATAATCCCAACAAAAGCCCCACTACTATCAATAATAACATCCTTTATCTGTCCACCTCTACCAGGAATAAAAAGTTGATGGACCTCATCAGTTATAGCATATACAATGCATATAACTAAGGCTAAAACTATCTTTCTATATCCTCTTATACCACTATTTCTCAAACCATTATATACTAAAACTCCTAAAAATAAATAAGCAAAAAAATGAGCATTCTTTCTTACAATATGATTAAAATTTCTTATGTTTAAACTCCTATCAGGGACAATCTTTCCCACAGTCTCCACTATTATCTGGGTCACTTGCTTACTAAGTTTATTGGACTGGGTAGCCGGTTGATGGGACAAATAAAATATAAAAGCTATCCACAATATAACCAATAACCAAGAAGTCACCTTACTTATATTTTTCATATATTCACCTTCCACTACTCTAAAATACAACTTATCAAGTACTTTCATAATAACAGAAGGCTAGCTACTTTACAATATTTATAAATCAAACTTATAAGATTTTAGGGCCTTCCTCATTTTCTCCAAAGCCTTAGTCTTTGTATTGATAATAGTCCTATAAGCCACACCCAAATCATCAGCAATCTCCCCTATACTCATATCTCCCCCATAAAACAAAGCAAGAACTAACCTTTGTCTTGGAGTAAGAAGGCTTAAAGCCCTTTTAATTTCTGTCCTTTCTTCCCCATCTATCATCCCTTCCAGAAAATCTAGCTCATCATCAACTAAAAAATCCATCATTTCCGTCTGACCATCTTCTGACTTTTGATTTAAACTTTGATGAAACTTTTGCTTGTGTTTATCTAAATAAAGATATTTAATATTTAGCTTTATATATCCTAGAAAATGAACTCCCCTATTCCTATCAAAATCATTAACAGATTCTATAATCTTCATATTTCCTTCCTGCATCAAATCATCATATTGATCTGCTTTATTATAATACCTTCTAATAGAAGACACCAACAAAGGTTGTAATCTCTCTATAATCTCTTCTAAAGCCTTTTTATCCCCATTTTTTGACCTCTCTAGCAATTTATCAAACATAGAATCCCCCCTGTTTAAATAAAAAAGACCAGATTACTAATAAAATTAATTATTAGCAATCTGGCTCCTTTAGGTAACTCAAAAACTTAGGTCCTATCAGTCTCAGTAAAGCTTAATTATATATTTAATATGTCATTAAGGGTAAAGATTTACCCGTATCTAGATTTAATCTATATCTTTTAATAGTGGTGCTTTCTTCCTTGCCCTTGAGCCACAAAATATCCCTATCCTTATAATCCACTCTCCAGTACCTCTTACACTTAGCACATTTATGTTGAAATATGCAATTTATATCTCCATATGGAAATATAAGAACAAGTGGAGTTCCACAAGCTGGGCAATAAATCCTTACTTCTCTCTCTTTTACCATTGAAAGCCCTCCTAAAATTATATTTTTCCATCCTTTTAATAAGTAAATCCAACAATTATTTCTATTGATATTATTTACGTTTAGCTATTGTTTGTAGTCAACACTACTG
>CAZMMV010000049.1:4589-13105 GCA_964567475.1 uncultured Tissierellaceae bacterium
AATTGGATTTTCACCTCAAGATATCTATGGGATGATCTCCATAACAGATATAAATCCAAAAGATAAATTTTCAATAATAGTCAACAGCGAGGAAATATACAATAAATTCTTTAAAATACCACCCTTATCATTAAGGGCAAATATTTATCTTATGTTAGTAGATCTAAAAAAATCTACAGTTATTAAAGAAGAAAAGCTATCCTCTTATTAAAAAAATCCTTTATAGTTTATATGTTTTTACTTTATATATTGCAATATATATTTCAACAAATCATACCAAGTATCCGTATGCACTATATCCTCTATATCAGAAGCCTCAATCAACTGATCTTCTTTATCTTTACAAACAATCTTATGAAGTTCATGATCAAACTCACCGTGGCGTTTCTGAATATTGGATAAGTATGCACTGTCAAAAAACACAATCAACTTTTGAATAATATCATTTCTATTCAATAAAGCCTCTTGATCAGTCTCTTTTAAATATACTTGTCCTAACTTGTCAATTAAACTATTATGAGTTGTAACAACCTCATCCTTTAGATTATCTATAAATTCACTATAAGAATCCCTATAAGATTCATGAGAACAAGTTTTATCAAGCTTTGTAATCACTACAACATTTCTCTTTGAATCTGAAATAATAACATTCTTAAATTCATCTATAGACCTATCATCAATAAGCTCACCACAGATTCCAGCCGGAATAAGCAATATTCTATTTTCAATATGATTAAAATCTGTTTCTATACTAATATGGTCAGATTGATTATATGTCTGGGAAATCTTAAATATAAGACCCTTACTAAATCCATCAGGAATACTCCTCTTTGCCTGCTCATCACAATTTAAAACTAATACAGCATGTTCAAATAAAATACGATAAGAAACTATATCTTTAAAATCTTCTTCCTTGTCCTTGTACTTATTAAATTTCTTTGTTGATATAATAGTCTTCTCAATGATTAAATCACTATCCAATCCTATCTCATGCCTACGCCCATAAAACTCATCAATTCCTAATTCATCCCTTATAATATTATCTATAAAAAATCCAAGCTGAGAGCCCTCTATATTTTGGCTAATCAAAATCTCTATATCTCCCTTAGAAAAATACTCCCTCTGAAGATCCTTGCAAATCTCTAGAAACTCTTCCATAAGATCATCTCTTCTAAATAAATTATATACATATTTGCAGGTATTAGTATCAAGCTTGATATCTTTATCCTGACCAAGCTTAATAGCTTGCCTATTGCTTTTCTCATAGATCCCCTTATTCAAGTCAAATTTGAAATTCAAATCAATACTTAAAGCAAAAATAATAACATCCCTAAGAATATCCCTCTTGCTTCTTGCCTTTAAAAATAACCTGTTTTCCGTTTCCTCAAGTATAACTATATCCGTTTGAATAATAGTACTATTACCTGATGGTGTAATTGTCTTTTCTAAGACACTCTTACCATATTCATCTACAAACTGTTGACAAAATGTTGTCTTGCCAGACCCCCTAGCTCCTATTATATGAACAATATTAGGATTATTTAAATTTAATTGCCTTTGGTAAAAAGATGATTTATACATATTTCTCCTCCCTTTTTTTACTATAATACAAGTATATTTTATCATAATATACAATATTTCACATTTTATTATTTTCTTGCTTTTAGTTAATATATAGATCTAAAAAAAGGAATTTACTATTGGATTTATAAAAAAATACCTATCCTTTTCTATAAGTCTAGAAAAAGATAGGTATTTAAATTTATATTAGAATATGGCAGATATTATCAATAATTCAACTAAACCTACAGCCCATATAATAGTCGTAGTTATTGACCATACTTGCATTTGTTCCTTAGCATCCTTTATGCCTAGCATACGATTTACAACCCAGAAATAACTATCATTGAAATATGAATATACCAATGATCCTATACAAGCTGCCAATGCTGCAAACACTGGATTTACATCAAGATTTGCAATTATTGGAGCAGTTATAGAAGCCGCTGTAATCATGGCAACAGTACCACTTCCTTGGATAAGTCTCACCAAAGATGCAATTACAAATGGTAAAAGAATTGCTGGCAAAGATGTTTTCGCTATAATTTGTGCAATATAATCTCCTGCTCCACTATCACGAAGTACCATGCCAAGAGCTCCACCACCACCTGTAACTAGGATTATTATACCTGCTGTCTTGATTCCTCTTTCCATATGGTCTATGGTTTCTTCCTTAGTATATTTTCCTGCTAATCCGTAAATTGCAACTATTAGTCCAATCCCCACTGCAATAACAGGAGAACCTAAAAATTCTATAGTAGGCATAAAAGCTCCTTTTAATTTCATTGCAGATGTTATTGTGTTTACCAATATAAGTAATATGGGAACAGCAATAGGTAAAAATGATAAAAATGTTGAAGGTAGATTTGGATCATCTTCAAAATCCATTAAATCATATGTTGGCTCTTCATAGGGTGGTCTTTCCCAGCCTAGTCCATCTTCCGATGGAATTTGATATATCTTTTTACCAATATACTTAGCATAGATTATAGCTGCTATTGTCATAGGAATAGCCACAATAATCCCCCACAATATCAAAGAACCAACATTAACTCCAAACAAACCTGCAACCCCTACAGGACCAGGAGTAGGTGGAATCACTGAATGTGTAATAACAAGTCCTGCTGCCAATGATATGCCCAAGGTAACTGCTGATTTCTTAGTCTTCTTGGAAATAGCCTTAGTCAATGGAGATAAAATCACAAATCCTGAATCACAAAATATTGGAATAGAAATTAAAAATCCAGTAAAAGCAAGAGCAATCTCTTCCCTTCCCTTGCCAAATTTTTTGATAAAAGTTTGTGCCATTCTCTCAGCTGCTCCTGACACCTCAAATATTTCACCCATCATAACTCCAAAACCTATAATAATACCTATACTACCTAGTGTGCTTCCAAATCCTTTTGTTATAGAATCAAGAACATTATTTGGAGGCATTCCTCCGATCAATCCTGTTACTGCCGCCGATATAATAAGCGCTAAAAAAGCATGAATCTTAGTCTTTAAAATAAGAATAATCAATAAGGCAATTCCTATTACAAGACCTACAATCATCTGACCACCTGCAACTTCTGTCATGATAATCCCTCCTTTTTATATTATTTATTGAAATTTTTGGCATATAAAGCTGCCAACTTTATTGCTTCAACCATACTAACCTCAGATACAATACCACTACCTGCAATATCAAAAGCAGTTCCATGATCTACAGAAGTTCTTAAGAAAGGCATATTATTTGTAATAGATATAGTCCTTTCAAAATCTACCATCTTAGTAGCAATATGTCCTTGATCATGATATAAAGACAAGACTGCATCATACTTGCCCTTTAAGCCAAAGTGAAATACAGAATCAGCAGGAATCGGTCCTACAACATCTATACCTAGGTCCTGAGCCCTTTTCACAGCTGGAACTATTTCATCTACTTCTTCATAGCCAAACAATCCATTTTCCCCACTATGAGGATTTAGACCTGCAACTGCTAATTTAGGATTTTTTACTCCAAGTACTTCAAGAGCTTCCTTACATCTTTGAATAAATTCATAAACACTTTCCTCTTTAATAAGGTCACATGCCTGTCTTAAAGATACATGTCTAGTCATGAAAAACACTCTTAAATTAAGAACTTGAAACATAGTAAGAGGATTATCAGTATTAGTTAAATCTTCCAAAATCTCAGTATGTCCAATATATGGTACACCTGCAGCCTTAAGTGATTTCTTGTTGATAGGAGTAGTAGCCATAGCATCAACTTTCTTTTCAAGAGCTAAATCAATAGTAGTCTTTATATAGTCAAAAGCAGCCCTACCACCCTCAGCTTGTACCTTGCCAATTTCGAAACTATTCATATCTATATTATTTAAATCAATAAGGTCAATACTACCTTGCTTATATAATCCATCCTTAGGATCTTCTATTATATTAATATCCAGACTTATATCACAAAGCTTCATAGCCTGTTCAATAATATCCTTGTCCCCAATAACTAGAGGCTTAGATAAGTCATATATCTCCCCTAAATTCAAAGATTTCACTACAATTTCAGGACCTACACCTGCAGGATCTCCTAGTGGTATTCCTATTATCGGTCTATTCATTTACCCCATCTCCTAAATTTATATTTTTGTATGATATTCATTAGATAACTTTGTCAATAAATATTCAACACACTTTATAATTGCCTTGTCATCACCAACTAATCCACCCTTAGTAATAATAGGCATATTATCGTAAGTTCCCTTAGTTATTCTTCCATAAACAGCAAGAGGCAAAACCTCATCCTTTACTTCAATCCCAGCAGATTCAAGTGCCTTACATACAGCAACAGTAACATCCCCTCCAGAAGTAAAGAGTCCACCAATAAGAGATTCCGTCCTTTCCAGAACTCCAGTAGTTATTTCCGCTAAACCATCTGAAATCCTTTGAGATACTTGGTCCTCTGATATATCAAGTTCCCTTGCAATCTTATTTAAATTTAAAACCTCATCTTCCTTACTAGTAGTAATCACACCAATAACATCATAATCTCCTAAATTCCTTACAATCTCTTCCACTACCCTATCTATTTCATCCTTGCCAGTCCTATCATAAATAAGCTTTAGAGCAGATGCATTTACAAAAAGTGGAGAATATCTCATTCTCACCTCATCTAACTGTTTTCTAGTTAAATTTGATACACTTCCAACAGTCATCATAACCTTTTGTCCAGGTCCACCACTTGGCATTTCTAGATATTCCTCTGCAAGACCTGCAGTAAATGGTCCTGGATCCACAGAAATTGCTTTTATACCAGAAGTCTTTACAGCCCTTGCTATATTTGATATATCATCATCACTAGTAGCATCTATAACTACAATCCTAGAACCCTTTTCTTTTTCATCAAGAATAGAAGCCTTGATAGATTGCACACCTTTTAGAACCTTATCCAATTCAATAAACCCTATCTTGTATTGTGTTTGCTCTCCTATTAATTTCACCACAGAAGAAGTTAGAATAGGATTCTTTGGATCCTTTGCAACATCAGTTTTCTCCAGAGGCAACTGGTTAAGCATTAGATATCCACCTATACAGACCCTTCCAGAACTAGGAAAAGATGCTACTACAATAGCTAGTGTATCCTCACTCAAATTATCTAAGATAGCCGAAATCTCTACCCCAATATTGCCCCTAAGAGTACTATCAATTCTCTTTGAAAACAATTTAATATCTTCATCCTTAAAGAAATCAACTACATCCTTGACCCTATGGTATGCAAGATCAGCTTCCACAGCCCTACTGTCAGTACTTATAGATACAACATTTAGATCCTTATGCTCTTGTCTATTATATTTATCTAAATTTAAAAATGTAACTGCCTTAAAGCCTTGACGAACCAAAAGAACAGACGTAGCATTTGCACCAGTTAAATCATCCGCTATAATAACTACTTTAGACACATAATACCCCCTTAAACCAGCTCTATATTTATATCCTGTTTTTTTAACATTTCATATACTTCCTTATCCAAATCCAAATCCGATACTATTAAATCAAAATCATCTAGACTACAAACCTTAGCAAAACTTTCTTTACCAAATTTACTACTATCAGTAACTAATATTGACCTTTTAGCAGATTTTATTCCTTGTTTCTTAACATCAGCCTTCTCAAAGGTTGGTGTAGATATTCCATTTTCTACAGTCACAGAGCTAGTTCCAATAAATGAAATATCAACATTTATCTTTTCTAGAAACTTAACAGTATCAGAACCTAAACATGTCCCTGTAGAGTTTTGAACCAAGCCTCCAGCAGATAAGACCTTGAAATTTGTAGAAAAAGCAAGAAAAGCTGCAATCTTTATATCAGTTGTAACTATTGTTAAATTATGTTTATCTTTAAGCAACTTTCCTATTTCTATATTTGTAGTACCAGCATCCAAAAAGACTATTTGTCCATCCTTAACTAAGGAAGCTGCATACTTTGCAATTCTTTTCTTTTGGTCTTTATGCCTTACACTCTTGTTCTTATAAGGAACCTCTCCAGTCAAGCCAGACTTCAATATAGCTCCACCATATATTTTAGAAACCACTTGATTATCTTCTAAATATTGAAGATCTCTCCTAATGGTCATAGGAGTTACATCAAGTTTTAAAGCAAGATCCTGTACCTTAGCACTGCCATGTTCTTGAAGATATTCTATTATTATATTTCTTCTATCAATAGGTAACATTCAATCCCTCCTAATATACAATGTATGTTTGACTTTGTTCGCAAATGTTTCTTTGTGTTCATTATATCACGGTATAATAAAATTGCAATAAAAAAAAGGGGCTGTTTATAACTAATTAATTTTTAGTTATAAACAGCTCCTTTTCAAACTCATTACTATTAATGTAGCCCTTTATATATTTTCTTGTTTAAAATACTTACCAATAAACTTAGTTTTAAATTCCCTTTTATTATATATTTTTACTGTATTAAAATACATCCTAGTAAAACTTGCTTCCAATCCTAATAAATCTATGTCATATTTTGCTAAATTAGCTACATTTTTTAAAAACTCATTATAGCTTGGACTATCTTGTACCTCATAGCTATCTAGCCTTTTATCAAAAGACCCTTTACTCCTCTTTTCAATTTGTTGCTCTATATACTCTTTACTTCTTTCATAATTATAAACCAGTATATAGTTGCCTTTATCTCTAGTATAAGAAATAGTCTTATCTGTAATATCTAAAAACATTAGTAAGCTTTCAAATATCTTATCTCTAATATTTTTTACATTTGCAATATTACCATTTTTAAATTCAATAAAGTAAAATTGATCATCTATATATTTAAGTGCATCATTAGACGCCGGCTTACTCTTAGGATGAATATCTTTTATATATACATCTTTGACTTTATCAAAATCTATAGCTATTTCAGGAGATTCAGTCATATATTCACTATTTGTATTATCTTTCGATAATTCTTTTAATGTAGCTTCAAATTGATTATCATCTAGTTTAATCATTCCTATACCTCTCAATTTGCAAGGTTTCTAAAGGCTTAGCAAGTTTCTCATAAATACGATCTGTCTCCATAGTAACATCCTCAATAACTCCAATATTTTTAACATTTTTAGATAGATAATACTTACATTTATCTGCAATCCCATAATTTGCAGAATATACTTCTATTGCCCTTAAAAAATATGGACTGTGAGTATTAAGCAAAATATGCATACCAAATTCTTTTTGTATAAGAACAATTAACTCTGCTAAAATTAATTGCCACTCAGGATGAAGATGTATTTCAGGTTCATCTAATATAATTGTTCCATTTTCTGTTAAGCTTCCATTTTGCAATAATGTTTTTATAATAACAAATGTTTTTAAACCTGTAGAAATATTTTTTATATCTAAAATTACATTTATATTATCCTTTTTATATCCAAATTTATTTTTATTTCTTATCATATCACCACTACAAACAGAATTTACTTTCTCTAATATTGAATCAAGCCTCTTATTAACAATAATTTCATCTATTATATTATCATTATCCTTTTTTACTAATTTCAGCTTAAGTTCTTCTCTATGATTTAATTCATTTCTACGGTTTAAAGGTCTGCGCCCTAAATCTATATCATCTAATACATAAGGATCGTCTATATATATTGCTTCCGTATTTAAACTATATTTTTTTGATATTTCAGATATATCGTTATCCTTCACCATAAAAGATAAGATTTCTCCCCTTATAGTTAGCTCTATTTTTCCTTCCACTTTTTCCAATGAAAAAATATTATTAATTTGTCCATTAAATTCTACATTCATTTTCTTAAGTATTAACGTTTCCAAGATTATACTATCAGGAATTTCTAAAACATGTATAACCTTTTTTGTAACATCATCAATATTTTCAGTTATATAATTACTGTCTTCACCCTTGATTAATATATTTAACAAATGTTTCCTTAATAAATCATAATCCTCAATATATTTATCAGCATAATTCAATAAATCAGCAATGATTTCATCATTTTCAATTTCAAATAAATTAATTTGTCCAAATATGCTTGGACTACCATGTAATAGTATTCTATTCAAACTCTCTTTTTTTTCATTGTAAATTTGTTCTTCAACCTTATAAAAGCTATTAAACACACTGTACAATACTTTCCCAACGGTACTCTTGCCTGAATTATTTTCACCTGCAATTACTGTAATTCCATTTAATTCAACAATAGCATCTTCTATTTTACCTATATTCTTTATTCTTAATTTCATAATTAAACCTCCACTGGCAAAATTCATACTATATTATATATATTTATACTAATATTAGTATATCACAATAACAAAAATAAAATCGAACTCACTATACTTAATATATAAAACTAAGAAAAGAAATTTACTATTAGCTTTATTTATACTCTTTTATTTATACTCTTTTATTTATACTCTTTTATTTATACTCTTTTATTTATACTC
>CAZMMV010000050.1:0-13078 GCA_964567475.1 uncultured Tissierellaceae bacterium
CCTTTAATATATTCTTCTATAATATTAGGATATTTACTTATACTTTTAAATATAGGAATTAAATATTCTACTCCTGCAAGTACTAATGGTATTTTATCTTTTTTACTAATATTTAATAGTGATTCATCTATTGCTCTAAAATACCTCTTAAGTTGATTATCATCAAAATCATTTTCAATACTTTGTCCTTGAGTAACCTTATTATATGAAAGAGAAGTAGAACTTACTTGATTGGCAATACGAATTTGTAACTTAGTTCTTGGATCATCGTCTACTTTCATATCTTCTACATTCTTTGGTGCATCCTTCATTTTTATTTCTTCTATTATTTGTCTTGAAGCTTTAAAAAGTCTTACTTCATTTTGACTAAGTGCTAATATATAATACTCTTCATCGCCAGTAAACAAGCTGATCAATGGCTTTGTATAGAATTTATTCCACAAAACAGTTTGTTCCTTTACTTCAAAAGGAAGATGATAATAATTTATTTCTCCATCAGCTATAAATACAGCCAGTCCCTCAGTTTGATTTTGCCAAAATATTGTCTCATCTATTAAATCACTGGCAGGTTTTAAAATACTTTCAACTTGAGATTTAGTTAATTTTAAATTATATAATTTATCCTCAGCTTCTCTTATTCTTTGTTTAAATCGTATTGGATTTTGTTTAATATCTGCTCCCATACGATAGGTAGGTAAATACAATGATAAACATAAATCATTTTCTGTATTTACTAATTTGGTATATTCCTCTTTAGTTAATATATCCATATTATTTCCTCCTATTTTAAAGATATTTTATTTGATTTTATAAATTATTATCATTATTAATTTCTCCATTTGTCTCTTTATATATGTGATTCTATATATGGTTATATAGAATCTTTATTGAAAAACATCCAATAAATTTTAATACTTTTTAAAATTTAAATTTAAATTTATTAATTTTTGATAAATTTTTAGAGTCATTTCATCAATATTTATGTTTTTTTGTCGAAATAATGTATAATAATATATAAGCATAAAATACTTAGGAGTGAAAATCATGAGAATAAAACCAATTTTAATTTTAGCTTTATTGCTAACGCCAGTTCTTGTAATTATATCTGGTAAAAATACTACTGTAGAATCACTGGGAGCAGAAACTTTCAATGCTTTCTCAAAAGTTAATATGGACAAGCTTGAATCTGGTAAAGATAATCTAGAGGATTCTTTATTGAAAAATAAAGTTGACTATTTAAAAGATACTACTTATGAAAATCAAGAAGGAAAACTCATCGTAAAAAACACAAATGATATACTAGTATTAGCTAATAAGAAGAGAAATCTTCCTTCAAATTATATTCCGGAGGATTTAGTTATTCCCAATGTAAACTTTTCTTTTAAAGAAGATATTCCTAAAAGATATCTAAAAAAAGAAGCTGCTCATGCATTAGAAAATTTATTTGAAGATGGGAAAAAAAACAATATTATCCTTTATGCTGTATCAGGATATAGATCTTATAATAGACAAAAAAACCTATTTGATAATAAATCAAATAAGATTGGCCCTGAAGAGGCAAATTTACTAGTAGCTTTTCCTGGACAAAGTGAACATCAAACTGGACTTGCTATGGATGTTTCTTCCGAAAGTGCAAACTTTGCTTTAGAAGAATACTTTGAAGATACAGAGGAGGGTAAATGGTTAAAAAACAATGCTCATAAATCTGGATTTATTATTCGATATAAAAAGGATACTACAGATATAACGGGTTACAGCTATGAACCTTGGCATATTCGATACGTAGGTAAAGATGTAGCAAGGGAAATTTATAAACAAGATATTACATTAGAAGAATTCTTAGGCCATGCAAATATAGATTAGTATATTGTATAAAAACTACTATAAAAGGGAGATAGAGGTATAAATACCCCTAGCTCCCTTTTATAGTATATAATTTACCTTAAAAATCCTCTGCATAATAAGAACTTCTTACTAAAGGAGCTGAAGCCACCTTTTTAAATCCCATTGATAAAGCAATCTCACCATATTCATCAAACTTCTCTGGTGTAACGTATTCTACCACTGGTATATGAGATGTAGTTGGTTGTAAATATTGTCCTAAAGTAATCATGTCACAATCAACTTCTCTTAATCTTTCAAGTGCTTCTATTACTTGCTCTTTAGTTTCTCCTAGTCCAAGCATTATTCCTGATTTAGTTTTCATATTTGGTTTTTTCTTCTTTACATAGTCGAGAACTTCTATAGACCTATCAAATATGGCCATAGGTCTAACTTTATCATAAAGTTCTGGCACTGTTTCTACATTATGATTAAGTATATTTGGCTCTGTATCTATTATAATATCAATTAATTCTTTATTACCTTGCATATCTGGTATTAAAAGTTCTATGCTTACATCTGGTGTTCTTTTTCTTATTTCTTTTACAACATTTGCGAAATGATTTGCACCTTGATCTTCTAAGTCATCTCTAGTTACTGAAGTAATTACTGTATGCTTTAAATTTAATTTTTCTACAGCCTTAGCTATATTTACTGGTTCTTTTGGATTTACCTTATCAGGCATTTTATGAGTTACATTACAAAACCTACAATTTCTAGTGCAATTTCTTCCTAATATCATAAAAGTAGCAGTTCCTCTTTCAAAGCATTCCATTCTATTAGGGCAATTAGCTTCCTCACATACTGTATTCAAGGAAAAATCTGATATTAAAGAACTCACTTTGTTTGAAGTATCTCCTCCCTGCATCTTTACTCTTATCCATTCTGGTTTTCTTAATCTCATTTTTATTCCCCCATTTCCTTAGTATTTAATAAGCCACTGATAAATTCTTTGTTTGATAATCCTTTAATGTATTTATCTACAATTATATTTTCTAATGATTCTTCAATATCTTTAATTCTATGTCTTTTTCCTATTAATTTTTTTTCTAACTCTTTGATACTATCCTCGCCAAAAAAATCTCCAGATATAAAAATATCAGTCATTATACCTTCTTCAACATCTATATTATATTCTACAACTCCACAAGGATACTTTATAGCATTTTCATATAAATACTTTGGAGACCTTCCATAATTCCATTCCCAAGTCTCAAATCTTTTCTTAGATATTTGATTTATCTCTTCTAAATCATTTTTAGTAAACTCATAAATCTTATCTATTTTATAAGTATTTATTATATGTTTTTCAAGATATTCTTTAAATTCCTCTAAAGTCATAGTTTTAGGTAAGTGATCAACTATATTAGTTACTCTTCCTCCTACTGATTTAACTGATTTATCTTTAAATTTAACTGCCTTGCTTTTTAAAGCTAAAGATAACTTACTAATATCAACATCATATAAAATAGTCCCATGATGAAGAAGCTTATCTTTTTTAAAATATTGGGCATTACCTGAAATTTTCTTTCCATCTATTAATATATCATTTCTGCCTGTAAATGAGGCGTTAACTCCCAAGGACTTAAGAGCATTTATAACTGGTAGAGCAAATTTTTCAAAACCATCTTTCACATTGTACTTTGACTTATCTCTATATGTAATAAAGGTAAAATTCATATTACCCAAGTCATTATACACTGTTCCACCACCTGAAAGCCTTCTCACTACCTTAATATCATTTTCTTTAACATAATCTAAATTTATTTCTGAAATAGTATTTTGATTTTTACCAATTAATATTGAAGGTTTATTTATCCATAACATAAACACTTCGTCATCAAAGTTATTCATAATATATTCTTCTGCTGCATGATTAAAAAAAGGATCATTATTGTTATTTATAACGTATATCATATCAATCCCCCCTCTAATTTTTTAGAATTACTCTATATTCCTTACATAATCATTATACTATAAATATTCTAATTATTATAGTAATAAAAAGGTTCTTTTGTTTAACATTAACAAAAGAACCTTTTTAACTTCTTTAGGATACCTTTTTATCCGAAAATTGACTATTATAAAGCTCTGCATAAAATCCATCTTCTTTTAATAATTGTTCATGATTACCTTTTTCTACTATATCCCCATCTTTCATTACCAATATTACATCTGCATCTCTTATGGTAGAAAGCCTATGAGCTATAATAAAACTAGTTCTTCTTTCCATAAGATTTTCCATTGCTTTTTTTATCAATACTTCTGTCCTAGTATCTACAGATGACGTTGCCTCGTCTAATATTAATATATTTGGATTTGAAAGTATAGCTCTAGCAATTGTAATAAGTTGTTTTTCTCCTTGAGATATATTGTCAGCATCTTCGTTTATTAACATATTATATCCTTCTGGTAGTGTCAGTATAAATCTATGAGCATGGGCAGATTTAGAAGCTTCTATTACTTCTTCATCTGTAGCATCTAACCTTCCATATCTTATATTTTCCATTATTGTTCCTGAGAAAAGCCATGTATCCTGCAATACCATACCTATATTTTCTCTTAAATCCTTTCTTGTAAAATCATTTATATTATGATTATCTATGAGAATTTCACCATCATTTAAATCATAATATCTCATTAAAAGCTTTACTATAGTAGTTTTTCCTGCTCCAGTCGGCCCTACAACAGCAATTTTTTGTCCTGGGTAAACTTCTTGTGAAAAATTATTTATAATTATATTATCTTCATCATATCCAAATTTTACATTTTTAAAGCTTACTTTACCTTCTACATTTTCTAGTTTAACTGGTGTCTTAGTTTCTTCTTTTTCCTCATCTTCCTCTAAGAATTCAAACACTCTTTCTGCTGCTGCAACTGTAGACTGCAATACATTACTTATCTGGGCCATTTGAGATATGGGCTGTGTAAATCTTCTTATATATTGGATAAAGGACTGTATATCCCCTACCTTGATAGTTCCTCTAATCGCAAACCAACCACCTAATATAGAAACTACTACATAACCTAAATTTCCTATAAAGTCCATAATTGGTCGCATAATTCCAGAAATAAACTGAGCTTTCCAAGCAGAATCATACAGATCTTCATTCATCTTTGTAAAGTCTCTTATTACTTCTTCTTCTGCATTAAATGTCTTTACTATGTTATGTCCACTAAATACTTCCTCTATATGACCATTGATACTACCTAGGGAACTTTGCTGTCCTCTAAAGTACTTTTGAGATTTTTTAACTACCCTAGTAACTAATAGTAAAGATAGGGGAAATATAAGCAATGCTATTAAAGTCATTTGCCAAGATATAAAAAACATCATAAGTAACACACCTATAACTGTAGTTACAGAAGTTATTATTTGACTCATACTTTGATTTAGTGATTGACTCACCGTATCCACATCATTTGTAACTCTAGATAATATGTCTCCATGGGTATTTTCATCAAAATATCTTAAAGGCAATCTATTAACCTTTTCTGATATGCTCTTTCTTAAATTATATGATACATTTTGTGCAACTCCTTTAACTATAAATCCTTGTATATAGGAAAATAAAGCTGATGTCATATAAAGTCCCAATAAAATCTTAATAATATTTCCTATATATATAAAGTCTATACCTCCACCTTCTAAATCAGACATTTTAGAAAGTAATCCTTCAAATATCGTAGTAGTAGCAGTACCCATCAGCTTAGGCCCTACAATTGAAAATCCAGCACTAGCTATTGCAAAAATAATTACTATAACAAGTTTTAATCTATAAGCTTTCAAATAATCTAGTAGTTTGCAAAATGTCTCCTTAAAATTTTTTGGCTTCTCTACTACTGCCATTTTTGCTCTTCCGTGTCTTCCAGCTCTTTTTGGTTGCACTCCTCTATTATCTTTATTCATTAGATCAACTCCTCCTCTGATAGCTGGGATAAAGCTATTTGTTTATATATATCACATGTTTTTAAAAGCTCATTATGCCTACCTTGACCTACTATTTTCCCCTCATCTAATACTATAATATTCTCTGCATCAACTATAGTATTAATCCTTTGTGCTATTAGAAGTATAGTACTATTAAAGCCTTCTGATTTTATTGATTCTCTTAATTTTGCATCAGTTTGAAAATCAAGGGCAGAAAAACTATCGTCAAAAATTAGTATCTCTGGTTTTTTAGCTATAGCCCGTGCAATAGCCAGTCTTTGCTTTTGTCCACCTGATACATTAGCCCCTCTTTGAGATATTGGGAATAATATACCTTCATCCTTTTCCTCTATAAATTCAGCTGCCTGAGATATTTCTATAGCCTTTAATATTTCTTTTTTACTTATATCAAAATTCTTTCCATATTTTAAATTACTCTCTATATTTCCTTTAAATAGAATAGTATTTTGAGGAGCATATCCTATTTTTTCTCTTAAATCATGTAATCTCATATCTCTAATATCTACTCCATCGATTAATATCTTTCCTTTAGTTACATCATACAATCTGGGAATCAGATTACTTAAAGTAGATTTACCACTTCCAGTACTTCCTATAAAAGCTGTAATCTTTCCTGGTTTTGCAGTAAAACTAATATCTTCCAATACGCATTCTTCTGCTCCTGGATATTTAAAACTAACGTTTTTAAATTCTACCAGACCATTAGAATTATCTTTAACTTCAACTGGGTTTTCAGGATCTTTGATTTCTAGATCTACATCTAATATTTCCCCTATTCTTGCTATTGATACACTAGCTCTTGGAAGCATTATAGATACCATTGAAATCATAAGAAAACTCATTATTATCTGCATTGCATATTGCATAAAAGCCATCATATCTCCAACTTGCATACTTCCTGCATCTATTTCCTTGGCTCCTACCCATATAATCAATATCATAGTAGCATTCATTATAAACATCATAGTAGGCATCATTATGGACATTAATCTAGACACAAATAAGTTAGTTTTTGTAAGATCCATATTTGCTTTATCAAATTTCTTTTTCTCATATTCTTCTGTATTAAATGCTCTTATTACCATAAGCCCACTTAAAGATTCTCTCATTACAAGATTAACTTTATCTACAAGCTTTTGTAACTTTTTAAATCTTGGCATAGCAAAAGAAAATAAAATTCCAACTACTATAAGAATACATACTACAGCTAATCCTACTACCCAAGCCATGGAAGTGTTTGTATTTAATGCACGTATAACTCCTCCAACACCTAATATAGGGGCATAAAATATAATTCTAAATAATATTACTACTAAAGTTTGTATTTGTTGTATATCATTTGTACTTCTAGTTATTAAAGAAGCAGTTGAAAATCTATCAAATTCTGCAGTTGAAAAAGCAGTTACTTTTTTAAAAACTTTATGCCTTAAATTTTTACCTAAAGAGGCTGCCATTCTAGCTGAAAGAAATCCCACTAATATTGAAGCTGCCATTCCTATTAAGGCGATAAATAGCATTATGCCTCCGATACATATAATATATTGCCTTTGATTTTTTTCCATATTTATTCCAATAGCTTCATATTCACCTTTTATATATTTCATTCTTGACCCTTGCAATATCCTTTCTGGTAAAGCTGTAAAATTTTCATTTATCTTTTCTTTTATAATATCCAATTCTTCCTTGGACATGTTTTCTAGGGCAAGAAAGGAATCTAGATTCTCTGGTAAATTATCTAAGGTATTATCATCTTTTAATAATCCATCCTCTACACTAAGGACAATCATCATAGCTTTACCTAAGAAATTTTCTAAGCTCTCAATATTTTTCTTATTGTCAGTGTCTAAAATATATAGTGGTTCTTCTTTTAATAAGGGATATTCCTTTAGATAATCTTTATATCCCTCTCCATCTAAATTATCCTTGCTTATTAACTTATAATTACTATCTAATATCTCTCTTTCATTTTCATCTAAAAATATCTTTAATTTATTTACTTCACTTACCCTTATCACCTTAGGTATGGTTTCTTCTATACCATTTTTTTGTATACCAATATCTACAATTCTTGACATGTAGTCTGGTAGAGCAAGCTCTGTCATAGCTTGAAAAAACAGTAGCCCTATTAGCAATATTATAATTAAGGTAAATGGCTTCATTTCCTTTAATATTCTTTTCATTTTATCCTCCTAAACATGTGAATTTAAAATTTCACTCCTTATCATTTAGATTATCCTTAACTTCCAATAATAATCTTCTAAGTATTACTTTTTCTTCTTATATTATATATACCCTAGATATCCTTTGGTCATCTAATTATATAAAATAAAAATATATCCAGATACTAATTTAAAATTATACTTAGTATCTGGATATATCTTATTTTCTTAAAACTTTAAAAATAAATCTATTATTTACTATATGCCTTTTATCAAAAAATAATTATTTACTTTCTAGCTTTTTACTAGATTTCTTAAATAAAATTCTATATCCCTCAACAGCTAAGACTATAGCTAAAATAAATAAGAGTATTGGAAATATTACAAGTATATAATTACCAGCTTTTATGTTAGATACAGTCAACAACACTAATGCAAATAATGTAACTACTAACATAAATACCATTGGTATAGTCAACATACTAAATCCTTTTTCAGCCTTTTTCAGCCATAATGCTATGGCCATCAATGCTATAGCTGCTAATAATTGATTTGCTGACCCAAATATAGGCCATATCTTAGCGAAACCACCCATTGCTAAATAAGATCCTAATACTGCTGTTATAATAGTAGAAACATACATATTTGTAAGTGGCGATTGCTCATCTTCTTCTTTTTCTGGATTTTCAAAGTACTCTTGGAATATAAATCTTGCAAGTCTTGTTGATGTATCAAGACTTGTCAGCGCAAAAGCCGATACTGCTAAGGCAACAAAGGTCTTACCATTTTCAAATGGTATTCCAAACTTTGACATAAATGTACCTACTCCAGAAGAAAATACATTAACAGGTCCACCTTTCAATAGCTCTGTTAATTCACCTTGTGATAGATATGCTGCTGTCAATAAAGCAACTACTGCAAGTACTCCTTCTATAAGCATTCCACCATAACCTATAGGTCGAGCATCCTTTTCTTGATTGATTTGCTTGGAAGTTGTTCCAGATCCTACTAAAGAGTGAAATCCTGAAATAGCTCCACAAGCTACTGTAACAAACAACATTGGAAATAGCCATTGTCCATTTACATTAAATGAAGTTAAAGCTCCTAACTTAATTTCTGGTCTATATATCAATAATCCAAGCAATGCACCTATCATCATGGCATATAATAAATATGAGTTCAAATAATCTCTTGGCTGCAATAATATCCAAACAGGAGCTGTAGAAGCAATAAATATATATATACCCAATATTACAACCCACGTATTAACACTCAATTGGATTGGAAACATTGGTCCTATCCACACACAAATAAATAAAAGGATAACTCCAACTACAGTACCTACTTTTAAGGATACTCCCTTTCTATATACTGCATAACCAAAAGCAATTGCTAAAACAACAAATAAAAGTGAAGATGTTGCTGCACCAGGATTTGCATAAAAGGTACTGGCTACTATATTAGAAAAAGCTGCTACAACTAATAATAAGGTTAGCCAAGCAAATATAGAAAATAATTGTTTACCTCTTCTACCCATGGTATCCCCAATTACTTCTCCTATAGATTTACCCTTATTCCTAATTGATATAAATAGTGAACCGAAGTCATGTGCTCCACCAAAAAATATACTACCTATTACAATCCATAGTAATACCGGTAACCAACCAAATATAGCTGCTTGAATAGGTCCATTAATTGGTCCTGCACCTGCTATTGAAGAAAAATGATGTCCTAAAAGTACACCTGCATTTGTAGGAACATAGTCTACACCATCTTCTTCAGTATGTGCAGGAGTCTTTCTTGTGTTATCTACTCCCCACTTTTTAGCAAGCCATGCGCCATAAGTAGCATAGGCTATAATAAATATAATTACTGATCCTAATAGTATTAATACTGACAACATGAAAATCTCTCCTTTCTTAGTTTAACATCAGAATTTTAAATCTCGTAAATATCTATGACCTCCTTTCCCTTTTTATTTGCTACTATATATTCATCATTCATAGTAACCAAAATTAATCTAATATCGACCCAACCCTTAAAACCAAAAACAAAACCCTTGTGATATTTAAATCTCTTTATCTTTTCTATGATATCTGTACTTGGTTTATTATCTAAAATAATAACACCTGTTATAATGCTAGACATATGTCCATTATCCATATTTATTAGTGAGTCTATTGATCCAATCAATAGATCAATATATTTTTCAATTTTTTTTTCATCTATTTTATCAAAATATTTAATCAAACAATATTCATTGGCTTCTATAGCATCTATTACCGTCTTTCTAGTAAGTATATATCTTTCGGTCCTTATATGATATTCTGCAAATAAATCATATTGATATCCATTTATTGTGTAATATCTTTCTATATCAAAATTATTATATAATTTACTCTCTATATTATTAATATATTCATCAAGCTTCATAATATCCTCCACTATTTTCATATTATCCACTTCTATTTATAAGTCTTTCTAATAAAAAATCCTAAAAACCTAAAAACCTATTATATTATTTAACAATCATATCTTTAAAGCATTAAATAAATCTAACTATATTCATATTATATTGAATATTCCCACTATATTCAAGCCTATTACAAAAAAAACAAAAATAAAAGAAATATCTTTCATCCTTGTTTTTTACTTTGCTTAATTAATCTTTAGTTAACATTAGTTTTTCAAGCTCTAAGGGCTCTATATATTCACCATCTTTATAAGCTCTCATATTGCCACCAGATATTTCATCTATTAAGGCTATATGATTATCCTTGCCTACCCTTCCAAATTCAAGTTTAATATCGTATAATTCCATTCCTTTTTTCTCTAATTCATCTTTTACAACTTTAGATACTTTTTTAGTTAAATCTACTAATATCTTATACTCTTCCTTATTCATAATATCTAGCATTTCTAAAGCATCTTCAGTTATCAAAGGATCCTGTCTTTTATCGTCTTTCAATGTAACCTCTACATATGAATCTAAAGCTTGACCTTCTGTGGCATACATACCATATCTTCTTAAAAAACTACCTACTGCTCTATATCTACATATTACTTCTACACCTTTTCCAAACATTTTAGCAGGTAATACTGTCATAGTATTATTTTCTATATCTGCATTTACATAATGAGTTGGTACTTTTATCTCATTAACCTTTTCAAAGAAAAATTTAGTTAAACGGAGACTAGCTTTACCTACTCCTTCTATACTAAGTCCTACAGTATTTGCTCCAGGATCAAATACTCCATCTTCACCTGTTACATCATCTTTAAATTTCAACAAACATTTTCCATCTTCTAACTCATAAACATCCTTTGTCTTTCCCTTATAAACTAATTTCATATTATTGTCTCCTTTATTTGAAGTTTTCTTACTTCTATTATATAATCTTTATCATATTTTATCAAAGGTTGATTGTTAGATATATAATTTATAGTGTCTATCCTTATTATTTACCTAATTTTAGGAAACTAGAAAAAGGACCCTCCCTATTTCAATTTGGATGAGTTCACTGTATAATTAATATAATGCTATTAAATAACTTTTTTCAATATCTTTTAAAGGAGTGTTTTAATGACTAAACAAACAAATGAAAATCGATTAGGTGTAGAATCTATACTACCCTTACTTATAAAACTATCCATTCCATCTATGATATCAATGTCAATACAGGCATTATATAATGTAGTAGATAGTATTTATGTGGGGAAGTTGAGTACTGCTGCTTTATCATCTCTTTCTTTAACCTTTCCATTGGAAATGATTTTGATATCTATTGCTGTAGGAACAGGTGTTGGAGCTAGCTCTCTTATATCTAGACTTTTAGGGCGAGGGGAAAAGGAAAAGGCCTCCAATGCAGCGGAACATGTCTTATTGTTATCTATTATTTACGGAATAATAATAGGATTAGTAGGATTCTTTTTCTCAGAAAACTTAATAAGTATCTTTACAAATAATGAAACCTTTATCAAATTTGGAACAGAATACGTTCGAATTATATTTATTGGTTCAATCTTTTTGTTTGTTCCTATGCTAGCAAATAATATATTAAGAGGAGAAGGTAATACATTTGTACCAATGATATCCATGTTAATTGGATCTATTATCAATATAATATTAGACCCATTCCTAATATTTGGTATAGGGTTTTTCCCTAAACTAGGAGTTGCAGGTGCTGCTTACGCAACTGTCTTTAGCCGAATGGTAAGTGGAATTTATATTGTATATAAGGTTTTTAATAATGATAAAGATATACAAATTAATTTAAAAAACTTCAAATTAAATATTAATATTATTAAAGAAATATATAGTGTAGGACTTCCTGCTATGATAATGCAACTTTTAGGTTCAGTTATGATAGGTGGATTAAATATTATAGTTGGTTCTCACAATGACAATGCAGTTGCAATAGTTGGAATTTATTTTAAATTACAGAGCTTTGTATTTATGCCAGTATTTGGACTTAATCAGGGATATATGCCCATTATAGGATATAATTATGGACATAATAACTCTAATAGAATGAAGGAAACAATTAAGTATGGCTTATTAACTGGATTTACTATAACTACTTTAGGATTTATTCTATTCCAAATAATACCTGGTCAACTTGTTAAACTATTTAATCAAGATCCAGTCCTAGTTTCCATGGGTATAGATGCATTAAAAACCATAAGTCTTTCATTTCCCATAGTAGGTATCGCTATAGTTGGTTCTACTACATTTCAAGCTGTAGGAAAAGGGTTTACTAGTATGGCTATATCCTTTTTAAGACAAATAATTATACTTTTACCTGTGGCATATATACTTGGAAGATATGGACAACTAAGTCACGTATGGTATGCATTCCCTATAGCAGAAGGTATTTCATTTATACTTTTAATCATACTAGCTAAAAAGATTTTTACTAAAATATTTGATGATATGGAAAAAAGATCTACTAACTAATTTGTAACAGAATTACGATAATTCTATATAATATATTAAGCATTAAATAAGCTTACAAAAAAATTAGGGGGTTATCGTATGACTGAGAATAAAGGAATATTTGGAGGATGTGGAGGATATGATAGCGAA
>CAZMMV010000051.1:0-12282 GCA_964567475.1 uncultured Tissierellaceae bacterium
ATAATAAGTGAAAAAATAAAAAATAAAGGTGGTGAAACACCTGGTTTGTGGCAAAGGAAGAGGAAAAACATACTAGATATAGCCTAACAAGATATATCTTGTTAAAGGACACCTAGAAGGAAAAGCCTTTAACAATTCAGATATAAAAATAGAGAAAGGTAACACCTTTAATCTTGCAGTACTTATTTACTAAATGTAGATAAGGCAATGAGATTTATAGTCAAAGGGCTATACTCTAGTAGCTGAATCCTGTCACGCTACCACTTAATAGTAAGTGAAAAATCATGCTGACACCATTTAGTATGATTTTAGAAACCAGGGCACTATGGATAGACCTTTTCTATTTATTTCAATAGCATTTGTATTAGGTATTTTAAATACATATTATTTGGAATTAAGTATAAAAGTTACTGTGTTCTTTTTTATTGTCTTATTTGTTTTGTGTATTTTTAATTTAATTAAAAAAAAGTGCAATAATATTATTTTTCTATTATTGATTTTTACCTTAGGAGGGCTACTTACTTCTTATTATTTAAACTCAAGTTTATTATCTGTATACATAGAAGAAGATATCGAAATAAATGGAAGAGTTGATGAAATAATATGGAAGGATGAGGAGGCTAGTAAGTATGTTGTAAAGGTAGATAAAATATATTATGACCATGGAACTAAGAAAGTAGGAGAAAAGACCGTATTAAGAATTAATGGTGACAAGGAGTTAGAATTAGGTGATAGGATAACTTTTAAAGCACGCTTAAAGGAAGCTTTAGCTAATACTAATCCTAAGCTTTATAATTATAAATTAAATTTATTATCTAATAAGGTTTATACTACTGTTAATATAAATGATTATGACTTAATTAATATAGATTCTAGGTCAAAGAGTTTAAAGTATAGGCTTAGGATAGGTTTTAGAAATAGGATTGAAGATTTGTTTGATACTTATTTGGATGAATCGCCTAGTAATTTAATGAAGGGAATAATAATGGGCAAAAATTCCTATTTAGATGAGGAAGCTATACTTAAATATAGGGAAATGGGACTAGCACATATACTTGCTGTATCCGGCTTACATATAGGTATTATATCTGGATTTTTAATATTCTTATTTTCTAATTTAGCTATTAAGAAAAGGATAAATATATTTATAGTATTGGGTATTATTTGGTTTTATGGTTTTCTTATAGGTTTCCCTCCATCTGTACTTAGGGCAAGTATAATGTTTAGTTTTCTACTTTTTGGTCAAACATTGGCCAAGCCTTATGATTCTATAAATATATTATTTTTATCTTTTTTCATATTATTAGCTATAAATCCTATTTTAATATTTAACCTAGGGTTTCAATTATCATATATGGCTACGTTTTCAATTTTGTATTTTAGCCCCTATATTAATAAAAAATTTTATCCTTATAATAATAAATTAACATATACATTAGCTAGTTTGTTTGCAGTACATATAGGAATACTTCCTATACAATTATATTATTTTAATAGTTTTTCTATTGTAGGAATATTTTCTAATTTGATAATTACTCCCATCTTATCTTTTGCTTTAGTATTGGGAGCTATAATGTTAATATTAAGCTATACTTTTTCATTTTTAAATATATTTCTAGCTAGCATATTAAATTTTATATTATTGATTCAAGAATATCTTATAGATATTCTCTATACTAAGGGTTTTGGAACTATAGGGTTTTATTCCCCTAATATTTATGAATTCATTTTATATTATTTAATTGTACTTATTATTTTTAAGATTATAGATTTTCACAAATTAAATTATAATATAAAGAAGTTAATGTTCTTATATATTTTAGTTTTTATTATATTTAATTTAGGATTTAATTATTTTGATAATAATATACAAATAGATTTTATTGATGTAGGTCAAGGAGACTGTGCCCTTATAAAAACAAATAAGTCTGCTTATTTAATAGATACAGGTGGTAATGTATTTTTTGATTTTGATATTGGAGAAAATATAGTTTTGCCTTATTTGAAAAAACATGGGATTTCTAGATTAGATGGTGTTTTTATTACTCATTTTCATTTAGATCATTGTAAATCTTTACCGCTGTTAATGGAAAATCTTGATATAAAAAATATATTTATATCTTATGAAAATCATAGTAGTGAAATATATAATTATATTAAAGAGGGAGATGTGGCAGTTAGGATTTTGTCAGAAGGGGATATGATTTGCTTAGGCAAAGATATTATACTAGAAGTGATTAGTCCGGGTATAGATTATCATAAGAGAGATTTTAGTGAAAATGATATGTCTTTAACCTTTTACTTATCATATTATGATAAAAATATTTTATTTACAGGAGATATTGAAAAAGGAGCAGAAGAGCTATTATTAAAAAACTTAGATAAAGAAGTGTATTTATTAAAAGTTCCCCATCATGGAAGTAAAACTTCGTCTACTGAGGAGTTTTTAAATATATTGAGACCTAAGTTGGCTGTAATATCTGTAGGAAGGAATAATGTCCATCATCATCCAGATAAGGAAGTTATTCAAAGATATACTGATATTGGTACAGAAGTTTATAGAACTGATACTATGGGGATGATTAGATTGAATTTAAAGGAAAACAATGCTGATATAAAGGCATTTTTAAGAAAAAGAGATCTTTTAGATCTATTAGATGAACAATTGTTTACTGGAATTATTGTTGTTTTGTATTATTTGGTATTATATATATTTATTAGGATATATTTTATTAGAGAAAGAGAGTTGGCAAAATATGAATTATAATGAATTTATTAATCTTATAAATGCAGATAAATTAAAAGCTGTATATTTATTTTTAGGTGATGAAGAATATTTGATGAATAAAGCAATAGATAAGCTTAAAACAAAGTATATAAGTAAGTCTATGGAAACTTTAAATTATATAGTGATAGATAGTAAGGAATCTAATTTTGATGATATTTTAAATGCTTGTGAAACACTTCCTTTTATGTCTGATAAAAAGATTGTAGTTATAAGAGATATCAGTAAGATTTTAGAAAATGGTTCTGAAGATTTGAGTAAGAAAATAGGTGCATATGTTGAAGAGTTAGATGATTATTTATGTTTAATTGTAATGGATAGATCAAATAATTTGAAAAAGACTAGTAGTATATATAAAAGAATAAAGAAATTAAATGGCATAGTTGAATTTACAACATTAAAAGGAAATGATTTAAATTGGTGGATAGGTGAAAGTTTTAAAAAATATGGGAAAAAGATTTCTCAGACAAATATAAGTTATTTTATAAGCAAGTCTACATATAGTGATTATGCTAGTAATAAAACTCTTTATGATTTAGAAAATGAATTATTGAAAGTTGCAGACTATACTAAGGAAAAAGAAGTGACTAAGGAAGATATTGATATAGTACTAATTAAGACATTAGATACTAATATATTTAACTTATTAAATAGTATAAATAAAAGGGACAGTGAATCTGCATTAAGGATATTTAATGAGATGTATATATCCAATGAACCTATTCCTAGAATTTTATATATGATTATTAGACAGATTAGACTTATGCTGATGTATAAATTGTATAAAGGAAAAGGTTATAGTGAAAAGAAATGTCAAGGTAAAATGCAAATAAGCTTTTTTGAATTTAAAAAGCTTTCCGCTCAGGCTAGTAATTTTACTGAAAAGAATTTAATTAAATCTTTAAATAAAATCTTGGAAACAGATATAAAACAAAAGACTAGTTCTCAAGATGAAAAGCTAGCTTTAGAAATGTTGATAGTTAGTTTGTGTTATTAAATGTAAAAAAACTTCGGGAATCCGAAGTTTTAACTACATAGCATTATTTAATTTCTTAGTTAAGTGGCTAATTTTTCTAGAAGCATTATTTTTATGAATAAGACTGTTATGAGTAGCTTTTTTTAATAATTTATCAATTGTCTTAAGAATTTCTTTAGCTTCTTCTATGTTTCCATTCTCAATAGTATTATCAAATTTTCTCATATATGTTTTAAGTTCTGATTTCTTTTTTTTATTAACCTCTGTTTTTTTAGCAGTAGTTCTAATTCTTTTCTCAGCGGATTTAATATTTGCCAATGTTTTCACCTCCCACATAGTCTAACAAAATAATTTTATCATGAAAAATAAAAAAATGCAAGGATAATTAAGATTATAATGGAGAAAAATACAATAGTAACTATAAAAGTACATTTTGAAAGGAGATTAAAATTGGATCAAATTAGGACGGATTTAGCAGTTGAGAATAGGGATCTATATAAAAAGACTAATGAAGAGGATTCAGAGGGTATAAATATCGAGAAAGAAGAAGAAAAAAATTATATTGTAACAAGAATAAAAATTTTAGATAAAGTTGGGAGCAGAAACTTAAGAAAACCAATAGGGAGTTATATTACAATAGATGTACCAGATTTAAATAAATCTGATGAGGATTTAAAAGATGAAATATCTCAAGTTTTAGCAAAAGAAATAAAAGTTTTAGGAAAAGGGCAAAAAAATAATAAGGTACTTATTATAGGTCTTGGTAATTGGCATATTACTCCTGATGCATTGGGGCCAAAAGTAGTAGATAGGGTGTTAGTTACTAGACAGTATTTTATAAACTACAATAAAGAGATAGATGATACAATGGCAAATGTATCAGCTATGTCTCCAGGTGTAATGGGCATAACAGGAATAGAAACCTTAGAAATAGTAAAAGGCATAGTTGATAAGGTAAAACCCGATGTATTGATTGCTATAGATGCATTAGCATCTAGAAATATGGATAGAATATCTACTACTATTCAAATATCTGATACTGGAATAAATCCAGGTGCAGGTGTAGGAAATAAAAGAATGGAAATAAATAAAAATACTTTAGGTATTCCAGTTATAGCCATAGGTATACCAACGGTTGTAGATGCTGCAACTATAGTTAATGACTCATTAGATATGGTAATAGAATCTTTAAAGGAGGAGTCTAGTGAAGGGGATGAATTTTACAAGCTACTTTCTAAAATTTCTTATCAAGAAAAATATTCTTTGATTCATGATGTATTGAGTCCATTTAATAAAAATTTAATAGTAACTCCTACAGATATAGATGTTTTAATAGATGATTTATCCATAATTATTGCTAATGGATTAAATATAGCCCTTCACCCTGGGATTGATTTAAAAGATGTCAATAGATATATAAGATAATTAATAATGTTATTATCCTCATAAATCTTCTAGTATAAGAATATATATTTATATTGGAAGATTTATTATAAGGAGGATAAATATGAAGAAAAACAGAAAATCAGATTATGTTATTATGGCCTTAGTATGCTTAATTTGCTTAAATATAGGGACTATGGCCATAAGTACATATTCAAATTATGATGAAATGTTTAGTAAAAATAATAACATTGCTGTAAATTTAATAGATTATACAGAAGACACACTTAAATCTTTAATGTCATTGACTAAAGCTATAAATATATTTGAAAAAGGAAAGAAAGATACTATAGCCTCTAAAGATATTTCAAGTGAGTATTACCAAATGTATATGGATGATATAGAAAAAGAGGTCGATAGTAATGATGATATAATCATAAAAAACTTAGATGAATATGAAAATTTTATAATAATAAAAGATTCTAAAGGCAATGGGAATATAGAAAATATACCAGAACCCATAGGCGTTAAGAAGGTATCTATTAACAGAGAAGAGCCTTGTGCGTTAATATATCATACTCATGCAACAGAGTCGTTTTCGCATCTTAAAAAGGACAACTATAGAAGTTCTAATAGGGGAGATAATGTAGTTGGTCTAGGGGATGTAGTATCTACAGTTCTGGAGGCTAATGGACACAAGATAAATCACAATGATACAATTCATGATTTACCTTCATATAATAAAAGTTATTCTAGAAGTTTAAACACAGTAAATACAGAAAAAGAAAAGTCACAGAATTTAAAGTTTTTCTTAGATATACATAGGAATGCTATAGATGATGATTCACCAGGCATAGAAAAAGTGAAGAAGGAATCTAGGGTAGATATAAATGGGAAAACTGTTGCCACATTTTCTTTAGTAGTAGGACCAGGTAGTCCAAATAAGGAGGAAGTATTAAACTTTGCAAAATATATTAAAGCAGTATCTGATAGTATGTATCCTGGTCTATGTACCAAGATTTTGATAAAGCCAATAGGTAAGTATAATCAACATCTATCTGATTACTCTGCTTTAATAGAGATGGGATATCATTTTAATGATTTAGAAGAAGTTAGAGAAGGGGCGAAACTATTGGGAGAAGTTTTATCTTATGTATTTGATGGGGTGATTGAAGAATAGATATTTGAATAATTTTGATAAGGTGATATAATAGTAATATTAAAGCTTTGATTGGGAGGAATAGGAATGGAAGAAAACGAAAAAGATGAAAATAAAAATGAACCTATAGAATGGGTAAAAAGTATAATAACTGCAATTGTTATTGCATTATTTATTAAAACTTTTATATTCAATACTACCTATGTTTTAGGAAATTCAATGTATCCAACTTTACATGAAAAGGATAGACTATTTGCTAATAAAGTGACTTTGTATTTTTCAAGTCCTTCAAGAGGAGATATAGTTATAATAAAAGCACCAGATTCTCCAAAAAAAGATTATATTAAGAGAGTGATTGCTATAGAAGGTGATACTGTAGAAATTATAGACGGAGAGGTCTATGTAAATGGAGAATTGCTAGAAGAAGATTATATAGAGGAAGATTCATATACAAATGCATATGAGGAAGGAGCATGGGAAATTCCTGAAGGTTATATATTTGTATTAGGTGACAATAGAGAAGAAGGGGCTAGTAAAGACAGTAGATATTTTGGCTATGTTTCTGAGAAATCTGTAAAAGGAATAGCAGGTTTTAGATATTTTCCTTTAAATAAGAGATTTGGAAAATTAGATTAAAATTTGTATATGTTTTACAAAAAGTGGATAAAATAATCTAGGTGATATATAATGGAGACTAGATTAGAACGCAATAAGAGACTAAGAAAAAATAGAAGAATAAAAAGGATTAAATCATTTATTATATTGGTTACTATAATTTTATTAATATTTGGAATAAAAAAAGTTAATCAGACTATTGTAGATTTAAATTGTATAGACAATGCAAATATTGTGAGATTTAATTATAAAACAAAGGAATTGGATTTTTTCGGTAAATCTTATATAATCCATTTAAAAAAAATAAAAAACTTATTAAAAGACCAGTTTTCTGGTCTTTTAGTTTTACACAATAGATTTTATTTGCTATAATTGTTAAGAATATATTCATCTTCATGAGGAGGAAAAAAATGCAAGGAATTAAACAAGAAAATATTAGAAATTTTTCAATAATAGCTCATATTGATCATGGAAAATCAACATTGGCTGACAGATTAATAGAAAAAACTGGAATGTTAACATCAAGAGAAATGCAAAGTCAGGTTCTTGATAATATGGATTTAGAAAGAGAGAGAGGAATTACAATTAAATTAAAGGCTGTTAGATTGATTTACGAGGCACAAGATGGTGAGAAGTATATACTTAATCTTATTGATACTCCAGGTCATGTAGACTTTACTTATGAAGTATCAAGATCTTTGGCAGCTTGTGAAGGGGCAGTTCTTATAATAGATGCTAGTCAAGGAATAGAAGCACAAACATTGGCTAATGTATATTTAGCATTGGATCAGGACTTGGAAATATTACCTGTTATAAATAAAATTGATTTACCTAGTGCAAGACCAGAAGAAGTAAAGAAAGAGGTTGAAGATGTAATAGGAATAGATTGTGAGAATGCACCACTTATATCTGCTAAAGAAGGAAAAAATATAATTGCAGTATTAGAAGATATAGTTAAAAATGTTCCAGCGCCAAAGGGAGATAAAAATGCGCCTCTTAAGGCTCTTATATTTGATAGTTATTATGACACCTATAAAGGAGTTATATGTTATATTAGAATCTATGAAGGAACAATAAGACCAGGCATGGAGATTAAAATGATGGCTACAGGAAAGGTTTATGAAGTTTCTGAGGTAGGAGTAAATACTTCTAAACATATGGTATTAGACAAGCTAGAAGCTGGGGAAGTAGGATTTGTAACAGCTAGTATCAAAGAGGTAAAGGATGCCAGAGTAGGGGATACTATTACAGATAATGATAATCCTACAAAACAGGCATTACCAGGATATAAAAAAGTTGTACCTATGGTGTTTTCAGGAATTTATCCTGCAGAAGGAGAAGATTTTAATTCTGTAAGAGAAGCTTTGGAAAAATTACAGGTAAATGATGGAGCATTAGATTTTCAACCAGAATCCTCAGTAGCTTTAGGATTTGGATTTAGATGTGGGTTCTTAGGATTGCTACACATGGAGATTATACAAGAAAGACTTGAAAGAGAGTTTGATTTAAATATTATAACTACAGCACCTTCTGTTATATATAAGGTTACTAAGACTACAGGAGAAATAGTAGAGATACAAAATCCTTCAAATCTTCCACCTACATCAGAAATAGAGTATATGGAAGAGCCTATTGTAATTGCAAATATAATGACACCATCAAATTTTGTTGGTCCAATAATGGAACTTTGTCAAAATAAAAGAGGGAACTTTTTAAATATGGAATATTTAGAAGAAACAAGAGTTGTACTTCATTATGAATTACCATTAAACGAAGTTATATACGATTTCTTTGATGCTTTAAAATCTAAGACTAAGGGATATGCTTCATTAGATTATGAACTAAAGGGATATAGACAATCAGAATTAGTTAAACTAGATATATTGATAAATACTGAACTAGTAGATGCATTTTCTCTTATAGTTCATGAAGAAAAGGCTTATGAAAGAGGTAGAAATATAGCAGAGAGACTTAGTAATGTAATTCCTAGACATCAATTTGCTGTTCCTATACAAGCTGCTATAGGAAATAAAGTAATTGCTAGAGAAACTATTAGAGCTCTTAGAAAAGATGTACTTTCTAAATGTTATGGTGGAGATATTTCTAGGAAGAAAAAATTATTAGAAAAACAAAAAGAGGGTAAGAAGAGAATGAGGCAGGTTGGAAATGTTGAAGTTCCTCAAGAAGCATTTTTATCAGTTTTAAAATATGACGAAGATTAAAAATTAAGATACTTTAACTATTTATGGAAGGACAATTGGCCTTCCATAAAATTATGATTTTTTTAATTATGGAGGAATTTAAATGAAATACTTATCATTATATATACATATACCTTTTTGCGTTAGTAAATGTTATTATTGTGACTTTTCTTCTTTTTCTAATATGAAGGGAAAGATAGATAAGTATATAGATAGTTTAATAGTTGAGCTTGATTTATATAAAGAAGAATTAAAAGATTACTGTATTAAAACTATATTTATTGGAGGAGGAACACCTACTTCTATAGATCCTAAACATATATCTAGGATTCTTAAATTTATATCCCATAATTATAAACTTAGGAAAGATGTAGAAATTACAATAGAAGGAAATCCTGGAACATTAAATAAAAAAAAGCTTGAGGTTTATAAAAAGTCTGGGATTAATAGATTTAGCCTTGGCTTACAGAGTTTAAATGACAATTTATTGAAATCTATAGGAAGAATTCATAGCAGTGAAGATTTTTATAATAGTTATAATTTATTGAGAAATATGGGTATTGATAATATAAATGTAGATTTAATGTTTGGCCTACCAAATCAAAGTGTAAAGGATGTAGAAGATACTCTAGATAAGGTAATAGAATTAGGAGTAGAACACATATCCTATTATGGATTGATTTTAGAAGAAGGAACTCCTTTACACAGTATGTATGATGAAGGCAAGATATCTTTTCCTAGTGAGGATGAGGAGAGAGAAATGTATCATATGGGATGTAAAAAGCTTAAGAAAAATGGGTATATGCATTACGAGATATCAAACTTTGCTTTTCCAGATTATGAATGTGAACATAATTTAGTATACTGGAATCTAATGCCATATATGGGAATTGGCCTTAGTAGTCATTCATGCTTTAAAGGAAAAAGATTTTGGAATACTGAGGATATTTCAGTTTACATAGATAAATTAGATAAAAAAAGTTATCCTATAGTGGGAGAAGAAATAATAAACAAGCAAACTGAGATATCTGAGTTTTGTATACTTGGAATTAGAAAAATAGAGGGAATAGATAAAATAGAATTTAAAAAAAGATTTAAAATTGAAATAGAAAACTTATATGGAGATATAATAAATAAACACACTATAGATGCTTTAATAAACAATAATGATAATTATATAAGTTTAACTGATAGGGGCCTTGATTTATCTAATATCGTTGAGGTGGATTTTTTAATATAATTTAAATTAATGGGAAAAATTAAATTAAATCTCAAAAAACTATTGACAAAACTTAAAAAAAATGATAACTTTATAAAGTAGAGATTAGCACTCAAGGATAAAGAGTGCTAACAAAAACATCTAGCAATTATACGAGGTGATAGATATGTTAGATGATAGAAAAATGAAAGTACTTTATGCTATAATTAACTCTTATATCATTAGTGCTGAGCCTATTGGGTCGAGAACTTTAACCAAACAATATGATATTGGTGTTAGTTCTGCTACTATAAGAAATGAAATGAGTGATTTAGAAGATTTAGGATATTTAAACAAACCTCATTCATCTTCAGGTAGGGTACCTTCGGATAAGGCTTATAGATTATATGTTAACAAGTTATTGAAGGATGAAAAATATAAAATTAATATGGGGAAAAAAGATGAAATAAAAAAAGCTTTAACAGATGGGTCAAGGGAAATAGATCAATTGCTGCAAAATTCAGCTAGGATATTATCTGCTTTGACTAGTTATACTGCTCTTGCTATATCACCCCAATTAAATAAGACTACTATAAAACATATTCAACTTATACCTATAGATGATCTACAAGTTCTTATGGTTTTAGTAAGTAATTCTGGTATTGTTAAAAATTCAATTTTTAGATTGAAGCAAAGAATACCTGAAAATCAAATCATGATATTGTCTAACTTACTAAATGATAAGCTAAAGGGATTGTCTATGGATGAAATAAATAAAGAGGTTTCAGGAGATATTTTAAAGGAAATCTATGAGCTTAAAAATATTATAGATAATATAATACCTGTTATTAGTCAATCTATGGAGAATATAGATAATATTGAACTTTATTCAGATGGAGTAAATAAAATATTAAATTTTCCAGAATATAATGACTTAGAAAAAGCAAAGAATTTTATGAAATTTATGGAAGATAAAGATGCAGTAGTTGAAGTCTTGTCAAACAATCTTTTATCCAATGATATTGAAATTTTTATTGGAAATGAAAATATTTATGCTCCTATAAAGGAATGTAGCCTTTTGACAGCTACTTATAAAATGGGAGATACTACTCTTGGTAAGATAGGTGTTATAGGTCCTACTAGGATGAATTATTTTAGAGTAATTAATGCTTTACAGTTATTCTCGGAAAACATTACTGAAATACTAGGTAAGATAATGAAATAATAAAATTAAATATTTATATAAGAGGTGGTCAAGTGCTTAAGAAAGATCAAGAAGATAAAGATCAACAGGATATTGAAACAGAAGAGGTAGACGAAGAAATACAAGATAAAGAGTTTACTATCACTGAAGAAGAATATCAAAATAAGGAAAAAGAATTAGAACAAACAAATACTCAGCTTTTAAGATTACAGGCTGATTTTATGAATTTTAAAAAGAGAAGTGAGAAGGAGAAGACAGACACTATAAATTATGCATTAGAAAATTTTGTATGCAAATTACTTCCTATATTAGATAACTTTAAGTTAGCTATAGAATCTGAAACTCATGAAAAAAATGGATTTTATGATGGTGTAAATTTAATTTACAAACAACTTATAGACACCTTAAATGATAATGGTGTTGTAGAAATGAAAGCTTTAGGAGAAGAATTTGATCCTAATTTTCATCACGCTGTAATTATGGAAGAAAGTGAAGAATATGAATCAGGAAAAGTGATTGAAGTTTTACAAACTGGATATTTATTAAAAGAAAAGGTTATTAGACCAGCCATGGTAAAAGTGGCAAAATAACAAAATTAGGAGGAATAATTTATGGCAAAAACAATAGGAATTGATTTAGGTACTACAAACTCAGCAGTTGCAGTTATGGAGGGTGGAGAACCTATTATAATAACAAACTTAGAAGGAAACAGAACTACACCATCTATAGTTGCTTTTACAAAGGATGAAGAAAGACTTGTA
>CAZMMV010000052.1:0-12065 GCA_964567475.1 uncultured Tissierellaceae bacterium
AATAGAAAACAAAGATGCTATAGGATATGCTTCTTTTGGTATGGTTAATCAAAATGAAGGAAAACTTATTCCTTTAAAAGTTGATGGTGTAGAGCCAATAGTAGAAAATATAGTAGATGGTTCATATAAAATATCTAGACCTCTTATAGTAGTTAAGAAAGGTAGTCTTACAAAAGAGCAAAAAGCATTTATGGATATGGTTACATCTTCAAAGGGATCAGAAATTATAGAAGATATGGGTTTTGTAGCAGTAAAATAAATTCAAGGACTTAAGTCCTTGAATTTATTTATATATTTACATATGAGTAAATTATGTCTTGAGGTGATTAGATGAGAAGAAAATCAGAAAAAATATTTACATTTATAATAAAAGTATTGACTTTAATTTCTTTGTTATTGCTTGCATTTATAATCATATTTATATTTAAAGAAAGTATTATGTTTTTCAAAGAAGTATCTATACTAAGTTTTATATCTGGAAAGACCTGGAATCCTTTAAATTCTCCAGATAAGTTATCAATATTACCTATAATATTGGCTACAGTATATACGTCATTTGTAGGACTAATAATTGCATTGCCTATAGGAGTTGGTTTTGCTGTTTTTATATCAAGTTATACAAATAGAAACATAAGAAGATTAGTAAGAGGAATTGTAGATATATTAGCCGGAATACCCTCTGTAGTATATGGATTTATAGCTTTGTTAGTTTTGGTTAAATTTTTTGAAATAAGGTTTTCGTTTTCTTCAGGAGAATCTGTATTAGCAGGAGGAATTATTTTATCCATAATGATGCTACCTTACATTATATCTACTTGTTCTGAATCTATGGAGAATATCTATAATGAACATTCTCAGCATTCAAATGCTTTAGGTGTATCGAAATTATATATGATACGGAATATAATATTACCAGAAAGCAGAAAGAGTATTTTAGCAGCTATAGTTTTAGCCTTGGGAAGGGGTATGGGTGAAACTATGGCAGTTATGATGGTTATAGGTAATGCTCCATTGATGCCTAGATTACTTAAAAAAGCTCAAACAATTCCTTCTCTTATTGCTCTTGAAATGGGTATGGCAGAGGTAGGTAGTTTGCATTATCACTCTCTTTTTGCTTCTGGATTCATACTTATGCTAATGTTGATTTCAATAAATCTTATATTGCATTATATTAAAGGAAGCATAGATTTATAAATTTTTATAAGGACTGATACAATGAGTGAGAAAGCCAAAGATTTTATATTCAAAATATGGATTATAATAAGTACAATAATAGTATTCACTATAGTTATATATATATTTGGATATATTTTTAAAAATGGGTTAGATTCTATAAGTTTGGAATTTATATTTTCAAATCCAAAGGGCATGCCTATTGGAGCTGAAGGAGGAATATTTCCAGCTATTGTTGGAAGCTTGTATCTTATGATTATAGCTTGTGTATTTGCATCTATATTAGCTATTTCAACGTCTATATATACTATATTTGATTGTAAATCTAGAAGGATAGAAAGTGTTATACATTTAATAGTACAATCTATGGCAGGAATTCCTTCTATAGTTTTAGGGTTATTTGGATATACTTTGTTGGTACTGCATTTGAAATTGGGTAGATCTTTATTATCTGGAGGTATAACTTTAGGTATTATGGTATTTCCTTATATACAAGTAAGAGTTGAAAAAACTTTAAGGGAAGTAAAAAAGAGTATAATAGCTTCTTCTTATGCTCTAGGTGTATCTAAATTTTATACCATATTTAAGCTAATATTGCCTTTATGTAAGGCTGATATAGTTTCTGCAATAACTATGGCAGGTGGGTTTGCAATGGGAGCTTCTGCACCCATTATACTAACTGCAGCAGTAATATTTGCTCCAGTACCAAGATCACTGTCTTCGCCAGTTATGGCACTGCCCTTTCATCTATATATGTTAACTGGAGAAGGAATATCTTTGGAAAAGGCTTATGGAACAGCCTTAGTTCTTATAATGATTTTACTCATAATAAATATAGCTTCATTAATTTTAAATATGAAAAAAGGGAATGATAAGTAGATGGATATACTTAAAACAAATAATTTGTTTGCAAGTTATGGGGATAAAGAAGTATTAAGGGATTTATCTATAAATATAAAAAGAAACAAGATAACTGCTATAATAGGTCCATCAGGTTGTGGTAAGTCAACTTTACTTACTACTTTAAATCTTATGATAGAAGAATATGGAGGGGAATTTACAGGGGAAATATTATTTAAAGATAAAGATATATTATCCTATAAAAAAGATAGTGTAAGAAGAAATATAGGTATGGTATTTCAAAAGCCTACACCCTTTCCCTTTTCAATATATAAGAATTTAACCTATGTCCCTATATACAATGGTATAAAGAATAAAAAGGAATTAGATGATATAGTAAAATATAGTCTTGAGAAAGTAGGACTTTTTAATGAGATAAACAAAGATTTAAATATGTTAGCTACTAAGTTATCAGGTGGGCAACAACAAAGACTCTGTATTGCAAGAGCTCTTACTGCAAAGCCAGAAGTATTGTTATTAGATGAACCTTGTTCTGCCTTAGATGTTAAAAGTATTCAAAATATAGAGGAAATGCTCTTAAAATTTTCAAAAGATTATACTATAATTATAGTAACTCATAATTTAGCTCAAGCTAAAAGAATATCAGATTATACAGCCTTTATATTAAATGGTGAATTAATAGAATATGAAAGAACACATAAACTGTTTACAAATCCTAAAGATAGTAGAACCAAAGAGTATATAGAGGGAATATATGGATAAAGTTAATAAAAGTAATTAAAAAACTTGCCTAGATTTAAATATAGGGGCAAGTTTTTGATTATCTATGATAAAATGGATATTGTGATTTAAAGACTTTAGTAAAGGATGATTAAATGAAAAAACAAGTAGATTTAAAGCTAAACCCAAAATTTATAGATAAATATAAAAATGGATATCCACTTATATTTAAAAGCGCAATTTTAAATATAAATAAATTACAAGCAGAGGGAACTATAGTAAATTTAGTAGATGAAAAAGGAGAATTTATAGCTAGAGGATATTATGGCAAGCAGAATAAAGGTTTCGGATGGATACTTACTAGGAAGGAAGATGAATACATAGATATAGATTTTTTCAGGAAGAAACTTATAGTAGCTTTAAATAAAAGAACTAAATTTTTTAGTGATACTAAAACTACAGCATTTAGAGTATTTAATGGTGAAGGTGATGGAATTGGAGGACTTACTATTGAATACTTTGATGGGTATTATGTTATAAATTGGTATAGCAAAGGAATATATGAATTTAGAGATGAAATTATAAATTCACTAAAACAATTAATAGTTTTTAAGGGAATATATCAAAAGAAAAGATTTAGTGAAGATGGAAAGTATATAGAAGAAGATGACTTTATAATGGGAGAACGTGCAGAAATGCCCATAATAGTAAAGGAAAGTGGAGTAAATTTTGCGATTTATTTAAATGAAGGTGCAATGGTTGGGGTGTTTTTAGATCAAAGGCAAGTAAGAAAGGCTATTAGAGATAAATATTCATTAGATAAAACTGTGCTAAATACATTTTCATATACTGGTGCATTTTCAATATTTGCTGCAATGGGAGGAGCAAAGATAACGACTAGTGTAGATCTTGCAAATAGAAGTTTACCAAAAACTATAGAACAATTTGAAATAAATGATATTGATCCAGAAACACAAGAAATTGTAGTTGAAGATGTATTTAAGTATTTTAAATATGCAGAAAAAAAAGAATTGAAATTTGAATTAGTAATTTTAGATCCTCCTAGTTTTGCCAAATCAAAGAATTTTATATTTAGTGCAGATAAGGACTATAAAGACCTGTTAAAACAATCTATAAATATTACGGAAGATAATGGAGTTATAGTAGCATCGACTAATTGTAGTAGCTTTAATATGGATAAGTTTAAAGTCTTTATTATAGATGCTTTTAAAGAATCAAATTTTCAATACAAAATATTAGAAGAATACACACTTCCGTCAGATTTTAAAACTATAGATGAATTTAAGGAAGGCAATTATTTAAAGGTTGTATTTATAAAGAAACTTTCAAAACATATATAATTGTTACTGGCTTTTATTAAATATCAGAATACTTGCTTGTTGACAATATTTAATAATTGAGTTAGAATATTAAAAAGGCTTTGATTAGGAAGAGTAAATCGATAACGTTCAAAAGAGATAGAAGTTTACCAGCTGAAAGACTTCTTTGATACACTTGATTGAAAACCACCTATGAGCCCAATCCTGAATCTTTATTAGGGGTATGCGTTAGACCGCGTTAAGGCTATACTACTTTGATATTTGGGTGGAAACGAGGAGAACCGCACTCGTCCTATTTTGGACGAGTGCTTTTTTATATCTATTTTTAAGGAGGAGTATAATTGAAAAATGTGATTGTAGCAAAATTTGGAGGTAGTTCACTAGCCGATAGTGAACAATTTTTAAAGGTAAAGAATATTATAAAAGCAGATAAGAACAGAAGATATATAGTTCCTTCGGCTCCAGGAAGGGTTGATAAAAATGATCATAAGATTACAGATCTCTTATATATGTGTTATCAACTTGCTTCACATAGATTAAATATAGATGATGTATATAATCTTATCGAGAAAAGATTTTTAAATATTTGTAAAGAATTAAAACTAGAACTTGATATAAGAGAAATATTAAATAATATAAAAGATAAAATTCAAAATGGAGCTTCTAGGGATTATGTTGCAAGTCGAGGAGAATATTTAAATGCCATTATATTATCAAATTTTTTGGATTTTGAATTTGTAGATTCTAAAGATATTATTATTTTTAATGATAGGGGAAAATTTGATCCGAAATCTACTGAAAAAAGGATTAAAGAAAAACTGAAAAATATTCCAAAAGCAATTATTCCTGGATTTTATGGGGCTAAGCTAAATGATGAAATAGTTACATTTACTAGAGGTGGTTCTGATGTAACAGGAGCTATAATTGCAAATGCTTTGAGTGCTAAACTTTATGAAAACTGGACTGATGTATCAGGATTTCTTATGGCTGATCCAAGAATAGTTGATTCTCCTAAGCCTATTGAAATAATTACCTACAAAGAGCTTAGAGAACTTTCATATATGGGAGCACCTGTATTACATGAAGAATCATTATTTCCTGTTAAAGACAAAGGAATAGTAGTAAATATAAAAAATACAAATTTTCCAGAGCATTCAGGAACTAAGATAGTAGATGATTTATATCCTTTAAGCAATATAGATTCTATAACTGGTATTGCAGGTAAAAAAGATTTTACAGTTATTTCTATAGAAAAAGTTCGTATGATATCAGAAAAAGACTTTTTAAGAAAATTGGTAACTGTGCTAGAAACTAATGATATAACTATTGAACATATGCCATCAAGTATAGATACTATGTCTGTAATAGTTTCAGCATCTCAGTTAAATTCTAAACTAGATAAGGTTATAGAAGAGATAAAAATATATTGTAACCCAGACTCCATTGTATCTTATCCAGATATGGCGCTTATAGCTGTAGTTGGTAGGGGAATGATTAGAACTAAAGGAATATCATCTAAAATATTTACAGCTTTATCTGATAATGGAATAAATATTAGGATGATAACACAGGGTTCTAGTGAACTTAATGTAATAATAGGTGTTGAAAATGCAGATTTTGATAAATCAATAGAATCAATTTATAAAGCTTTTGAAAATAATATATAGGGGGAAATTAATATGAAAAAGTATAATTTAGCAGTGGTTGGAGCAACAGGACTTGTAGGTAGCACAGTGGTTAAGATATTAGAAGAAAGGAAGTTTCCTATAGAAAATATATATTTTCTTGCTTCTAAAAGGTCAGCTGGCAAAAAAATAAAATTTCAAAACAAGGATTATATTGTAGAAGAATTAAGCGAAAAATCTTTTGATAAAGATATTGATATAGCTATATTTGCAGCTGGAGGATCAATTAGTGAAAAATATGGTAAATTTGCAGCAAGTAAAGGTGTCAAAGTCATAGATAATAGTAGTTTATTTAGAATGGATAAAGATGTACCACTAGTAGTGCCAGAGGTAAATCCAGAAGCCATAAAGGAAAACAATGGAATAATAGCAAATCCTAATTGCACTACTATACAAGCTGTTGTTGCATTAAAACCTTTAAATGATAAATTTAAAATAAAAAGGATTGTATATTCTACTTATCAAGCAGTATCCGGATCAGGTTTAGGAGGACTTAGAGCTTTGGATGAGGGAGAAATAAAAACTTATCCTCATCAAATTCAATTTAATGCCTTGCCTCATGTAGATAGCTTTTTAGAAAATGGATATACAAAAGAAGAAATAAAGATGGTAGATGAAACTAGAAAGATATTTCAAGATGAAGAAATGAAGGTTACAGCAACATGTGTAAGAGTACCAGTTAGATATGCTCATAGTTTGTCAATAAATGTAGAGTTTGAGAAATCATTTGAGATAGAAGATGTATATGAAGCATTAAAAAATGCAAGTGGAGTAATTATAAAAGATGATGGAGCCAAAAACATTTATCCAATGGCTATTGATATAGAAGGTAAAGACTCTGTATATGTAGGGAGAATAAGAAGAGATTTTAGTATTGAAAATGGTGTTAATCTATGGGTTGTAGCTGACAACATAAGAAAAGGAGCAGCTTTAAATACAGTTCAAATAGCAGAGAAACTTATTGACATAATATAGGAGGAGAAGGATGATAAACATAGGATTATTAGGACTTGGAACAGTAGGTACTGGAGTCGTCGAGGTCTTAGAAGAACGAAAAGCAGAAATCTTTAAATTATTGGGAGAAGAAATAAAGATAAAAAAAATACTTGTGAAAAATATTAACAAAAAGAGACAAGTAGACTTGGATATAGATGATCTAACACTTGATTTTGAAGATGTGTTAAATGATGATGAAATAAGTATAATAATTGAAGTAACTAGTAATATAGAAGAAAGCTATAAATATATAAAACTTGCTTTAAATAAAGGAAAATCAGTAGTTACAGCTAACAAGGCTATAGTGTCAAAATACTTTGAAGAATTATCTAGTCTAGCAGCTGAAAAAGGAGTATCATTTTTATATGAAGCTAGTGTAGGAGGGGGTATTCCCATACTAAAGCCTCTTAAGGAAGAACTAATATTAAATAAGATTTCTAGAATTCAAGGCATATTAAATGGAACTTGTAATTATATTTTAACTAAGATGTTTAATGAAGGATTAGATTATGAGGAAGTTCTAAAAAGGGCCCAAGAACTTGGATATGCAGAAATGGATCCTACAGCAGATGTGGCTGGTTATGATACTCTTAGAAAGCTTAGGATATTAGGAACTTTAGGTTTACAGGCTAAGATCGAAGAAAAGGATATTATACTTGAAGGAATAGAAAAAATTACTCTATTTGATGTAAAACAGATTAAGAATATGAAATCTACAGTAAAATTAATAGGAGAAGTAGTAGAATTAGAAAATGCTTACAATGCAATTATCCTTCCTACTATAGTAAGCCAAGCTTCATATTTTGCTACTGTAAATATGGCATATAATTCTGTAAGCTTTCAAGGGGATAATATAGGGGAACTTAAATTTTACGGTTCTGGAGCTGGTAAACTGCCTACTGCTGATGCAGTTTTAAGAGATTTATTAGATACTGCATCAGACTTAAACAGAAAACAAAATCCTTTAGGAGATAGAGTTCTAAAAAACAACAATTACAAATATAAAGGATCATATTATTTAAGAATTTCTGAGTCAAGAGAAGATATACTTAAATCAGTTAAAGGTATTTCTAAAAATATACTATGTAAAACAGAAAACATAGCTATAATAACAGATAAAATAGAATTCAAAAAGATAATGGACATAATATCATCTTTAGGCATAGAAAAAGATCAATATTTTCTAGCTAGGATTCTTGATTAGGGGAGGAAAATATGAAATATATTAGCACTAGAAATAAAAATAATTGTATTTCTGCAAGTGAGGCCATTGTAAAAGGAATATCAGAAGATGGTGGACTATTTGTAGCAGAGAGTATTCCAAAAATCAGTAGCATAGAATCTTTAATAAATATGGATTATAAGGAATTAGCTTATGAAATAATTCAAAGTTTTTTTACTGATTTAGATGAAAAAGCACTTAAAAATTCAATAAATAAAGCTTATGATAAAAAGTTTAGTAAAAGGGAGATAACTCCACTAGTAGAAGCTGGTGACTTACATTATCTAGAATTATTTCATGGTCCAACTTTTGCATTTAAAGATATTGCATTATCTATTCTTCCTTATTTGCTAAAAGAATCTATAAAAAACATAGGAGAAAAGAAGGAGATAGTTATCTTAACAGCTACATCTGGCGATACAGGTAAGGCGGCATTAGAAAACTTTGCCAATGTAGATGGAATCAAGATAATAGTATTTTTTCCTGAAGACGGTGTAAGCAGTATACAAAAGAAACAAATGCTTACACAAGAAGGGAGTAATACCTATGTAGTATCTATAAATGGAAATTTTGATGATGCTCAAAGTGGTGTAAAAGGGATTATGAATGATATTAGTTTGACAAATCTTCTTGATGATAAGGATTACAAGTTATCATCAGCAAATTCAATAAACATAGGTAGGCTTGTACCTCAGATAGTATATTATTTCTATAGTTATTTAAAGCTTTTGAGGGAAAATAAGATTAAAAAGAATGAAAAGATAAATTTCGTAGTTCCTACTGGAAACTTTGGAAATATATTGGCTGGATATTATGCAAAAGAAATGGGCTTGCCAATAAATAAGTTGATTTGTGCATCCAATGAAAATAAGATCTTAACTGATTTTATAAATACTAAAGTTTACAATAAGAAAAGAAAGCTTATATTAACATCTTCTCCTTCCATGGATATATTAGTTTCTTCTAATTTAGAAAGACTTTTATTTCATTTAAATGATGGAAATGACATTAAAATAAGAGACAATATGAGGAAATTGGATAATCAAGGTCAATATAAAATAGAAGATTTAAATTTAGATAGTTTTAAAGGATATTTTTCTACAGAAGAAGAGACAAGCAATTCTATTAAAGAGGTATTTGAAAAATACAATTATTTAATAGATCCTCATACAGCTGTTGCACATAGGGCTTATAAAAAATACAAGCTAGAAACAAAAGACACTACAAAAACTATAATAGTGTCAACTGCCAGTCCATTTAAATTTGGTGACAAGGTTGCCAGTTCAATTGGTATAGATACTGATGGTAAAGATAATTTTCAAATATTAGATGAACTTAGTCAGAAGGCAGATTTAAAAATACCTATTAATATATTAAATCTTAAAGATAAAGAAATAATTCATAGAAATAATTGCAATAAAGAAGATATGAAGAAAATGCTTTTAAATCTTTTAAAAGCAGGTGATATAGATGATTAATATAAGAGTACCTGCTACAACTGCAAACTTAGGACCAGGATTTGATAGTCTAGGAATAGCCTTAAATTTATATAATGAATTTTCATTTGAAGAAATACCTAAGGGTCTGGAAATAATAGGTGGATTAGAGTGTGAAGAGGATAAAGATAATTTAGTGTATATTTCAATGTTAAAGGCCTTTGACCTTATAGATTATAAAGTTAAGGGAATAAGAATTTGTTTAAAAACTAATATTCCAGTTTCTAGAGGTCTTGGAAGTAGTAGTGCATGTATATTAGGAGGAATAATGGGAGCAAATGAGATTGCCGGATCTCCTTTATCTATAGATGATATATTTAAACTAGCTACAGAAATAGAAGGACATCCTGATAATATAGCACCTGCATTGTTTGGTGGACTTATAACATCATTGATGGAAGATGACAATATTTATTACAATAAAATAGATATAGCTAAAGGACTTAAATTTGTGGCAATAGTTCCGGATTTTACACTATCTACCAGGAAGGCTCGTGAAGTTTTGCCTAAAAGTCTTCCTTATAAAGATGCAGTAGAAAATATAGGTAGAGTTTCCTTACTTATTTCAGCACTTTCTAATGGAAGATTTGATTTACTAAAGGTTGGATTAAAAGATAGCTTACATCAACCTTATAGAGGAAAACTAATAAAGGGATTTGATAAGATTTTAAATAAAATTTATGAATTGCAAGCCTTAGGGGCATATTTAAGTGGTGCAGGACCAACTATTATGGCAATTATACCTATAGATAATGGTGATTTTATAAAAGAAATAGAAAGCTATTTAAAATCTATTGATTATAATTGGAAAGTAATAAATTTAGAAATAGACTTAGATGGGGCAAAAGTTATATAATAAATATAAAGGAACAGATGAAATTTCAAAATTTCATCTGTTCCTTTATATTTATAAAAGTTGTTGCTTGTTTATGAGGAAGATATCTTCGTATTTATTTATAATAAGTATCATGTTAAGGTCTATATGTACAATTTATAGTAGCTATGATATAATATAATTATAATTTAATATGTGTTTATTGGTATAATCTTATATAGGATTATTTAAAAGGGAAGTTGGTTTGAAGCCAACACGGTCCCGCCACTGTAATAGATAGAATCTTTCAAATGCCACTGTAGTATAAGTATGGGAAGGTGTAAGATTTGTTATTCTTAAGTCAGGAGACCTGCCAATAAATAAAAGCTGCTTATTACTCACGAGGATGAGGAGGTGCTATTTATAAGGTAGATTAAATACTTTAACTACTCTATTAATAATACCCTTTCTATTGTAGAAAGGTTTCGTTGTTTTTTGCCATGTATACTGTGGGAAAAATATAGTAATAACCCAGCAAATATTTGCTGGGTTATTTTTTTGAAAAAATCATAGGAGGTAAAAAATGAATATACACGAATATCAAGCAAAAGAATTATTAAAAAATTATGGGATTCCAGTTCCTGTAGGAAATGTTATATATGATTCACAAGATGCAGAAAGGGTTTCTTGGATGATAGAAACTAATATGGCAGCTATAAAAGCTCAGATTCATGCGGGTGGTAGGGGAAAGGCTGGAGGAGTAAAGATCGCTAAATCAATAGATGAAGTTAAGAATTATTCTGATGAATTATTAGGAAAAACTTTAGTAACACATCAAACAGGAAAAGAAGGAAAAAAGGTGAATGCTATTTTAATAGAAGAATGTTCTAGTATTTATAGAGAATATTATTTAGGATTTGTTTTAGATAGAGACACATCAAGGATAACTCTTATAGCTTCAGAAGAAGGTGGTAGTGAAATTGAGGATTTAGCATCAAAAAAACCTGATAGAATTTATAAAGAAACTATAGATCCCTTAACAGGACTAACAGAGTTCCAAGCTAGAAGGGTGTGTTTTAATATTAATTTTCCTAAAGAAATATTAAATGATGCAGTAGAAATTATGATGAATTTATATAGTCTTTTTTTAGATAAAGATTGTATATTGCTAGAAATAAATCCACTAGTAGTAACTGAAGACAAAAGTTTAATTGCATTAGATGCAAAAATAAACTTTGATGACAATGCTTTATTTAGAAATAAAGATATACTTAAGTATAGGGATTTAAGTGAAGAAGATGAAAAAGAAGTTGAGGCATCTCAGTATGGCCTATCTTATATAGCCCTAGATGGAAATATTGCTTGCATGGTAAATGGAGCAGGTTTGGCTATGGCAACTATGGATTTAATAAATTTCTATGGTGGCAAGCCAGCAAACTTTTTAGATGTTGGAGGAAGTGCAACAGAAGAAAATGTAGAAAATGCATTGAAAATAATATTATTAGATAATAAAGTTAAAGGAATATTTGTTAATATCTTTGGTGGGATAATTAAGTGTGATTTAGTAGTTAAAGGAATCATAAAAGCAGCTAAAGAATTAAGAGTAGATCTTCCCATAGTGATAAGATTAGAAGGGACTAATTCAGAGGATGGTTTAGAACTTGTTAAGGATTCTGATTTAAATATATTTGCAGTAGACGATATGGATAAAGCTGCTAAAAAAATATTAGAACTAATTAAATAGGGAGGTAGGCAACA
>CAZMMV010000053.1:0-12033 GCA_964567475.1 uncultured Tissierellaceae bacterium
GAATAAGTATCAAAAATGGTGCCTGGCACCATTTTTGATACTTATTCCCTGGTTAATATATAAAAAACTTGTCTACTATAAAAAATGTGCTATACTAAAATAAGGTTATAAACTGGAGTGGTTTTATGGAAATAAAGATACCTGAATATGTGGAAAATGTTATATGTAAACTTGAAAATAGAGGATTTAGTGCATATATAGTTGGTGGATGTGTTAGGGATGCATTGCTAGATAGGGAGCCATCTGATTATGATGTAGCTACAGATGCTTTGCCGGAAGATATTTTGGAGGTTTTTAAGGAATATAAAACTATAGAAGTAGGGAAAAAGTTTGGGACTATAGTTGTGGTTCAATCTGGAGGGCTTGTAGAAGTTACTACATTTAGGACTGATGGACAATATATAGATGGCAGAAGGCCAGAAGAGGTTTATTTTTCTAAGGATTTAAAAGAGGATTTATCTAGGAGAGATTTTACTATCAATGCTATGGCATATAATAAAAAGACAGGATTGATAGATTATTTTAATGGTATATATGATATAGAGAAAAATATAATTAGGACTGTGGGAGATCCAGAAAAAAGGTTTGCAGAAGATTATTTAAGGATTTTGAGAGGGGTTCGTTTTGCAAGTCAATTAGAATTTAATATAGAAGAGGATACTTATAATTTATCTAGATTATATGGAAAAAACTTAGTAAATATAAGTAATGAAAGGATAAGGGAAGAGTTATTTAAGATACTTTTATCAAATAAACCTTCTTATGGAATAAGACTTTTAAAAGATTTAGATATGATTTCTATAATTTTACCAGAATTAGAAAAAACAATAGATTTCAATCAATATAATCCCCATCATAATAAGGACGTATTCAATCATACACTTTGTGTTTTAGATAGTGTGTCTCCTATACTTCATTTAAGATTAGCAGCTTTATTTCATGATATTGGAAAGCCTTATACCTTTACTAGGTATGATGATGGTATTGGGCATTTTTATGGTCATGATAAAATATCATCTAAATTGACTAGGGAAATATTAAATAGATTAAGATGTCCAAAGGATTTAATTCAAAGGGTCTTTATATTAGTAGATAAACATATGACACAACATGGTGATTTTCGTGAAAAGGGATTAAAAAGATTGTTGGCTAAGGTGGGGGAAGAGGATATATTTATTTTGTTTGAACTCCAAAAAGCTGATAGACTTTGTTCTAATGAAGAGCAAAATATAGATGATATATTGGAAAGAGAAAATAAGATAAAAGAGATACTGGAAAAAAGTGAAGTATATGAAAAAAATCAATTAGCTATAAATGGTAAAAATGTGATAGAATTAGGCTATGAAGAAGGTAAAATCATAGGGAATATATTGAAGTATCTGTTGGAAAGAGTGCTAGAAGAGCCAAAGTTAAATGAAAAGGAAAAGTTGATTGAAATTATAAAGGAAAAATTTAAATTATAAGTGTTAATATTTAATATGGGGGGATTTAGTAAGATGGGTAAGTTGTTTGGTACTGATGGTGTTAGAGGTATTGCAAATAAGGATTTGACACCAGAGTTGGCTTATAAATTAGGTCGAGCTGGTGCTTATATATTGGCTAAGGAAAACAAGGGCAAGGTAATTATAGGAAGGGATACTAGAATCTCTGGTAGTATGCTTGAGGCCGCTCTTGCGGCAGGTATATGTTCTATGGGGATTGATGTTGTATCTCTTGGGGTTATACCTACTCCTGCAGTGGCTTATTTGACTAGGGAATATGAGGCTTTGCTTGGTGTTGTTATATCTGCTTCTCACAATCCTGGTGAATATAATGGAATAAAGTTTTTCAATGGTAAAGGTCTTAAATTATCTGATGAAATAGAAGAGCAGATAGAGGATATTATATTTAATAAAAAAGTTATTGATGTTAGAGCAGTTGGTGAAAAAGTAGGTAGGGTAATTGTAGATGAAAATGGTGGAGAGGATTACATAAGCTATTTAATGAAAACTATTAATGTTGATTTAAGAGGAAAAAGGGTAGCTATGGATTGTGGTCATGGAGCATTATATAAAATTGGTCCTGAAACTATCAGAAGACTTGGTGGAGAGGTAATATCTATAAATACGGATCCAAATGGAATGAATATAAATGATAATTGTGGTTCTACTAATCCTGATATGGTTAGTGATTTAGTATTAAAGGAGAAGGCTGATATAGGTATAGCATTTGATGGTGATGGTGATAGGATAATAGCTGTTGATGAAAAGGGCCTTGTTCTTGATGGTGATCATATACTTTCTATTTGTGGAACATATTTACATGAACATGGTAAGCTAAAGAATGATACAATAGTAGGTACTGTGATGACTAATATGGGCTTAGATACGTATTTAAAGGGAAAAAATATGAATATAGTAAAGACTAAAGTAGGAGATAGATATATATTAGAAGAAATGTTAAAATCTGATTATGTTTTAGGTGGAGAACAGTCTGGACATATAATATTTTTAGACTATAATACTACTGGGGATGGTTTAGCTACAGGACTTCATCTTTTAGAAGTTATGCTATCTTCAGGAAAGAAGATGTCTGAATTAAATAATTTAATGACTGAATTTCCTCAAGTATTAGTTAATGCAAGAGTAAAAAATGAATTAAAATATAGTTATAATGAAAATGTAGAAATAATGGAAAAGATAAACAAGCTAGAAGAAATGTTTCATGGAGAGGGACGAGTGCTTATAAGACCTTCTGGTACAGAGCCTTTAGTTAGGGTAATGATTGAAGCAAAAGAAGATAATGGTATAGAAAAACTTGCAAAAGATTTAGCAGATTTTATAGAATCAAAATTAGGATAGAAAACATAAAAATGTAAGAATGTAAAAGATAAAGATAAAGAGGTGGGAAAGTGAGTTGTAGAATTGTAGCAGATAGTTGTTGTGATTTAAATGATGATCTAAGGGACAAACTAGATGTTAGTTTGGTAGCCTTTAAAATAGATGTTGATGAAGAAAAGTTTATAGACAATGAGGATATAGATACTGATAAGTTGCTTAAACTTATGAAGAAAAGTCCAAATCCTGTAAAGACTTCTTGTCCATCACCAGGAGATTTTGTTAAGGAATATGAAAAGTATGAGGATATTTTTGCGGTTACCATATCAAGTAAATTAAGTGGAACTTATAATTCTGCTGTTTTAGCAAAACAAATGGTAGAGGAAGAAAATCCAGATAAATTTATTCATGTATTTGATTCAAAGTCTGCAAGTGTAGGTGAGACGTTAGTTTCTCTTAAGATACAAGAATTAATAGATGAAAAATTGGCTAATATAGAAATAGTTGAAAAGGTAGAAAAATATATTGCTGATATGAAAACATTTTTCGTTCTGGAAAGTTTAGATAATTTAATTAAAAATGGAAGAATATCAAAGACTAAGGGACTTATAGCCAATGTATTAAATCTTAAGCCTATTATGGGTGATGATGGTGATGGTAGTATAAGGTTAGTTGAGAATAATAGAGGTAATAAACGAGTCTTTAAAAGATTGGTTGATTTGATAGGAGAAACTGGAGAAAAATTAGAAGACAAGATATTAGCTATTGCTCATGTAAATGCATTGGAAAAAGCAGAAAAATTAAAAAGTGAAATAGAAAAAATATATAAGTTTAAAGATATAATTTTGGTTAAGACTGCTGGTCTGGCTACTGCTTATGCAAATGATGGTGGTATAATCTTAGTATTTTAAAGAAAGGATTTTTTTATGAAAAAGAAAGTAGTATTAGGAATGAGTGGTGGGGTTGACAGCTCTGTAGCTGCATATATCCTTCAACAAGAGGGATATGAGGTCATAGGTCTAACTATGGCTGTTGTACCTGATGATGGTATGTATGATGACTATTGTCCTATGGCTGTTGTTGAAGATGCTAAGAAGGTAGCGGATAGTTTAGGTATTGTTCATCATGTAGTGGATTTTAGAGGAGTTTTTGAAAGAAAGGTAATAGATTATTTTATAGATGAGTATATGGAAGGAAGAACACCTAATCCTTGTGTGGCCTGTAACAAGAATATAAAGTTTGGTGAGTTTTTAAAAAAAGCTGAGAGTCTTGGTGCTGATTATATTGCCACTGGACATTATGCAAGTATTGAAAAGGATCAAGATACTGGTCGTTATTTAATGAGGAAATCTCATGATGATAAAAAGGATCAAACTTATTTTTTATATGGAATGACTCAATATCAACTTGCTCACACACTTATGCCCTTAGGTAAATATAATAAGGATAGGGTCAGGGAAATAGCTAAAGAGATAGGACTTGAAATTCACAATAAGCCAGATAGTGAAGAAATATGTTTTATTCCAGATAATGATCATGGAAAATTCATAGAAAGTAGAGTGGGAGATAGGGTTAAAGCAGGTAATTTTGTTGATCTTGATGGAAATATACTAGGACAGCATAAAGGTATAGTCTACTATACTGTTGGCCAGAGAAAAGGCCTTGGTATAGCTTTAGGTAAGAGGGTTTTTGTTCAAAAGATTGACCCAGTAAAAGATGAAATAGTTTTAGCTGATGAAAAGGATTTATTCAAAAGCAAACTTTATGCAGATGAGTTGAATATAATAGCATATGATAAATTACCTGATTCCATAAATGTAAGTGCAAAGGTTAGATATTCATTAAGGACTTCTAGAGCCAATGTAAGACTAGAAGGGGATGGTGTAGTGGTGGAGTTTGAAGAGCCACAAAGAGCTATTACCAAAGGACAATCCATTGTATTTTATGATGGTGACTTAGTAATAGGTGGAGGAATAATTAAAAAGGTATATGATAATGATTAAAAATTACTAATATATATATAGATAAATACTATTAAATTTATTATGTTTTTTTTAAAGTTCATAAGGTATTGGATAATGTTATTTGTTGTGTTATAATTTTATGATATAATGATATAGTTAAAAACAGGATAAATTTATATATTGAGGGAGGAAGTTGTACATGAAAGCAACATTAGGAAAAAAAGAAAATAATACTGTGGATTTCACAATTGAAATACCAGAAGCAGATTTTGCAAAAGCTACACAAAAAGCATATTTAAAAAATAGGGGAGTATTTAATATTCCAGGATTTAGAAAAGGAAAGGTTCCTAGACAAATAATTGAAATGAATTATGGAAAGGAAGTATTTTACGAAGAAGCTATCAATACTTTGTTACCTGAATCTTATGAAGCTGCAATCAAAGAATTAAAGTTAGATCCTATTAATCAACCAAATATTGATGTAGAAGAAATAGAAGCTGGTAAAGCAATAATGATAAAAGTAGATGTTGAAGTTAAGCCAGAGGTAAAACTTGGAGATTATAAAGGTGTAGAAATTGAAAAAGTAGAGTATAATGTAACTGATGAAGTTATAGAAGAAGAAATAAAATCAGTACAGGATACTAATGGAAGAATAATAGATGCAGGAGATAGGAAAGTTAAAGAAGGAGATATTTTAACTATAGATTTCAAAGGATATGTTGATGATGAAGCATTTCCTGGTGGAGAAGCAGAAGGACATGAATTAGAAATTGGTTCAAATCAATTTATTCCAGGTTTTGAAGAACAATTAGTGGGTAAGAATAAAGATGAGGAAGTTGATGTTGTAGTTACATTCCCTGAAGAATACCATGAAGAAAGTTTAAAGGGAAAAGAAGCTACATTTAAAGTAACTATTCATGAAATAAAAGAAAAAGAATTACCTGAGTTAGACGATGAGTTTGCTAAGGATGTAAGTGAATTTGATACTTTAGAAGAATATAAAAATAGTATTAGAGAAAAACTAGAAGAAGATTTTAAATCTAGAGAAGAAGCTGAAAATGAAAATAATTTAATAGAAGCTGTTATAGATTCTGCAGAAGTTGATATACCAGAAGTTATGATAGATAATCAACTTGAAACAGAAGTTGCTGAATTTGGTCATAGAATGCAATCTCAAGGTTTAAGTTTAGACCAGTATCTACAAATGACAGGTTCAACAGAAGATATGTTAAAAGAACAATTGAAACCTATGGCAGAAAAGAGAGTTAAGGGTGATTTAGTTCTTGAAGCTATTGGAAAGGCAGAAAAGATTGAAGTATTAGATGAAGATATAGACAGTGAATTAAATAAAATGGCAGATTTATATAAGCAAGAGAACAAAGAACAGTTTGTTAAGACTATGAAAAAGAATGACTTAAGCTTCTTAGAGACTGCTCTTATAAATCAAAAAGTAATTGATATGTTAAAGGAAAATGTAAAATTTAAATAATAAAATACGGGAGGGATTTACAGATGGCTTTAGTACCTATGGTAGTAGAACAAACTAATAGGGGAGAAAGATCTTATGACATTTACTCCAGATTGTTAAAGGAAAGAATAATATTTATAGGCAGTGAAATCAATGATACTACTGCAAGTTTATTGGTAGCTCAATTGTTATTTCTTGAAGCTGAAGACCCAGATAAAGATATTCAAATTTATATAAATAGTCCAGGTGGGTCAGTGAGTGCAGGTTTTGCTATATATGATACTATGCAATATATAAAACCAGATGTATCAACTATTTGTATGGGTATGGCTGCAAGCATGGGTGCATTTTTATTGGCTGCAGGTACAAAGGGTAAGAGATTTGCATTGCCAAACTCTGATATTATGATTCACCAACCTTTAGGTGGAACTCAAGGTCAAGCTGAGGATATCAGGATACATGCTGAGAGAATAGTTAAGATGAGAGAGAAATTAAATAAAATTATTTCTGAAAGATCTGGTCAATCCTTGGAAAAGGTTGCAAGAGATACTGATAGGGATTATTTCATGACAGCTGATGAGGCTGTAAAATATGGTATAATAGATGAAGTTATTGAATCAAGAAAATAAATGAAGTGAGGTGTTACCGTGGCTAAATATGATGAAAAACAACTCCGATGTTCTTTTTGTGGAAAGCCACAGGAACAAGTTAAGAGACTTATTGCTGGGCCGAACGTTTATATATGTAATGAATGTATAGAGTTATGTCAAGAGATAATCGAAGAAGAGTTTATTGATGATTTTGATTATGAAATGGTTGATTTACCAAAACCTGTTGATATAAATAAAACTCTAGATGATTATGTAATTAAACAAGACAGAGCAAAAAGAACTTTGGCTGTTGCTGTTTATAATCATTACAAAAGAATAAACAAAAAGCCAACAAAAAATAATGATATTGAGTTACAAAAAAGTAATATAGTAATGTTGGGACCTACAGGTTCAGGAAAGACTTTACTTGCTCAAACTTTAGCTAAGATACTGAATGTACCTTTTGCTATAGCAGATGCAACTTCTTTGACAGAAGCAGGATATGTTGGTGAAGATGTTGAGAACATAATTTTGAAGTTAATTCAAGCTGCAGACTATGATATAGAGAGAGCCGAAAAAGGCATAATATATATTGATGAAATAGATAAGGTAGCGAGAAAGACTGAAAATCCATCAATTACAAGAGATGTAAGTGGTGAAGGTGTTCAACAGGCACTTCTTAAGATATTAGAAGGAACTGTTGCAAATGTACCTCCACAAGGTGGTAGAAAGCATCCACATCAAGAGTTTATTCAAGTAGATACAACTAATATACTTTTTATAGTTGGTGGAGCTTTTGATGGTTTGGATAAGATAATTGAGAACCGTATTGGTAAAAAGTTTATGGGATTTGGAGCAGAAGTTACATCTAATAAAGAAGTAAAAATAGGAAAACTCTTAAAAGAATTACAACCAGAGGATCTTCTAAGATTTGGACTTATACCAGAGTTCGTAGGTAGACTTCCAATAATGGTTACTTTAGAAGAATTAGATGAGGAGAGTTTAGTTAGGATTCTTACTGAACCAAAAAATTCCTTAGTTAAGCAATATAAAGAACTCTTTAGTATGGATGGGGTTACTTTAGAATTTGAAAAAGAAGCTCTCCATTTAATAGCTAAAAAAGCTATTGAAAGAAAGACAGGAGCTAGAGGGCTTAGAAGTATTATAGAAGAAACAATGTTAGATATAATGTACGATATACCATCTAGAGATGATATTGAAAAATGCATTATAACTAAAGATATGGTAGAAAACAAGGTAGAACCTACTTTAGTTCTTTCTGATAAAAAGAACAGTAGATCTAAGAAAACAGATAATAAAGAATCTGCATCTTAAGGCTCACATTTGTGAGCTTTTCCTTGTATATAGACAAATTAAGATGTCAGGAGGAATAAGTTAAATGCATCATTATAAAACGGAAAAGAAAACGTTGCCATTAATACCTTTAAGAGGCCTATCCATATTTCCTCATATGGTAATTCACTTTGATGTAGGTAGAGGGACATCGATTAGTGCATTGGATGAAGCTATGTTAGATGATTCTAATATAATTTTATGTACACAAAAGGATGCTAAGATAGATAAACCAGAAGTTGATGATTTTTATCATTTGGGTACTGTTGTTAAAATAAAACAAATGATAAAGCTTCCGGGAGGAACTATTAGAGTACTGGTAGAGGGTATTAATAGAGGTAAAATAGAAAATATAGTTCAAACAAAACCTCATTTTATAGCTGATATAAGTGAGTTGATATATGAAGATGAAAAGTCTGAGGAAGAAAATTCTGAAGAAGAAAAGGATATTAATCTTGAAGCTGCAAAAAGACTTGTTATAAGTGATTTTGAAGAATATCTTTCTTATAGTGATAAAATTTCATCAGATATTTTAGTGACTGTATCAGATATTGAAAATCCAGGACGACTTGCAGATATGATTTCTTCATATATATATTTAAAAACTGAAGACAATCAAAAAGTATTAGAGGCTTTAGATTTATATGATAGATTAGAGATACTTCATGTCATTTTAACTGAGGAAATAGAAGTATTGAAGATTGAAGACAAGATAAATCAAAGAGTAAAGGGTCAGATAAATAAAGTTCAAAAGGAACATTATCTTAGGGAACAAATAAAGGCTATACAAAAAGAGTTAGGTCAAGATGAAGATTCTATTGCAGAGTCTGAAGAATATGAGATGAAAATAAAAAAGTTAAAACTTCCTAAGGATATAAATGATAAAGTTTTAAAAGAAGTAGGAAGACTTAAAAAGATTTCACCTCATTCTCCTGAAACTGGAGTTATAAGAACTTATCTAGATTGGATTATAGATCTTCCTTGGAATAAGGAAACAAAAGAAAAGATAGATCTAAAAAGATCTAGAGATATTTTAAATGAAGATCATTATGGATTGAAGGAAGTTAAAGAGAGAATTTTAGAGTTTATAGCTATAAGAAAGCTTACTGATAGTATGAAAGGACCTATTATATGTTTAGTAGGACCACCAGGTGTAGGAAAGACTTCTATTGCAAAATCAATTGCTAGATCTCTTAATAGAAAATTTGTAAGGATGTCTCTTGGTGGAGTAAGGGATGAAGCCGAAATCAGAGGACATAGGAGAACTTATATAGGATCTATGCCAGGCAGTATAATTAATCAACTGAAAAAGGCAAAGTCTAAAAATCCAGTTTTCTTATTTGATGAGATAGATAAGATAGCCAATGATTATAGAGGGGATCCTGCCAGTGCCTTGCTTGAGGTTTTAGATCCAGAACAAAATTCTACATTTACAGATCATTATTTAGATATTCCTTTTGATCTGTCAAAAATATTATTTTTAACTACTGCAAATACTACAGAAAGTATTCCTGCACCACTATTAGATAGAATGGAAGTAATTAGAATTAGTGGCTATACAGAGGAAGAAAAGCTTCAGATTGCTTTAAATTATTTGCTTCCAAAACAACTAAAGGAACATGGTCTTAAGGAAGAAAATTTAGAGTTGTCAGAGGCTGCTTTGAAAATTGTAATAAGTAACTATACTAAGGAAGCAGGAGTTAGAAATTTAGAAAGAAATATAGCTAATATATGTAGAAAAGCTGCTAAAAGAATAGTAGAAGAAGATATAGAAACTGTAAGAATTCACAAGGGAAATCTATCTAATTATTTGGGAGCTAAAAAATTTAGATTTGATACTTTAGTGGAAAAAAATCAAGTAGGTGTAGCTAATGGACTAGCTTGGACTAGAGTAGGTGGGGAAACCTTAAGTATAGAGGTCAACACTATGAAGGGAACTGGAAAGATTCAGTTAACTGGTAAGCTAGGCGATGTGATGAAGGAATCTGCTATGGCTGGTATAAGTTATATCAGGGCAAATTCTGATAAATTGGGTATTGAAACAGATTTTTATAAGAATATGGATATTCATATTCATGTACCGGAAGGTGCAATACCTAAGGATGGACCTTCTGCAGGTATAACAATAGCTACTGCTGTTGTGTCAGAGCTGACTAATAGGCCAATAAACAGAGAAGTTGCAATGACTGGAGAGATAACTTTAAGAGGTCGTGTATTGCCTATAGGAGGTCTCAAGGAGAAAGCTCTTGCTGCTAACAGAATGGGAATTAAAAAGATTATATTATCTCATGAAAATGAAAAGGATTTAGATGAAATACCTGATAAAGTAAGAAAGAAGATAGATTTTGTACTTGTGAAATCTATGGAGGAAGTTTTAGAAAACGCATTGATAGAGGGGACAAATAAAAATGAAGATAATTAAATCTGATTTACATGCAATTGCTGTAGAACCAAAGCAATACCCTAAGGATAAATTGCCAGAGATTGCATTTGCTGGTAGGTCTAATGTTGGGAAGTCTTCTTTTATTAATTCTATGATAAATAGGACCAATCTTGCTAGGACATCAGGAAAACCAGGAAAGACTAGGACTATCAATTTTTATATAATTAATGATAAGTTTAGGCTTGTTGATTTACCTGGATATGGATATGCTCAAGTTTCTAAGATAGAAAAAGAAAAATGGGGAATTATTATAGAAAGGTTTCTTAAGGAGAGAGAAAACTTAAGAGAAGTAGTATTGATTGTAGATATAAGGCATGAACCAACTGGCCAAGATGCAATTATGTATGATTGGATAAAATCATTTGGTTATAAGGGAATTGTTATAGCTACTAAATCTGATAAGATATCAAAAGGAAATTACCAGAAACAGGTAAAGGTAATAAAAGATAAGTTGAAAATTGAAGATACTAGTTTAATTATTCCTTATTCTTCTGATAAAAAAACTAATAGAGATAAGGTTTGGAAGATTTTTGAAGATATATTAAAATAAAATCAGCAATGGAGAAACTTATGAGCTTCTCTATTGCTGATTTTTTAAAGAATTTTATTCTTTTGAAAACTGGCTTTTATCTGCTCCACAAACTGGACAAACCCAATCTTCTGGTAATTTTTCAAATGAAGTGCCAGGCTCTATTCCATTATCTGGATCTCCCTCAGCAGGATCATAAACATAACCACAAGGTTCACATACCCATTTAACCATTTAGACATTCTCCTTTCATTTTGATATCATTTTAATGATACCCCGATAAATAATAAATAAACTTTAAATTAAAATAAATTTTATTTTAAACAATTAAATTTTTAAATTAAGTTAATAGGTTAAACTAATATTAATTGGGTAAATTAATATTGAAATATAATAATATTTGAATGGGTGTGATGACAGTGGAATTTAGATACAGTGCAACTGTGTGTTCGGATTTAAATATGATAAAAAAGACTGTAGATGAGATACTAAATAAGATAAATCCTATAGTAAAGGATATGGATACTATATTTGATATAAAACTTATTTTAAATGAACTTATTGTTAACGGAGTGATACATGGTAACCAATGCATTAGTTCTAAATGTGTAAAATTATTATTAGAGGTAAAAAACAATAAGATAAAAATTCAAGTTGAGGATGAAGGACATGGTATAAATTATGATTTTGAGTCTTATGATCCGGGCAAGCTTAGTTGTTGTGGCAGAGGTTTAGTTATAGTTAATGGTCTTTCAGATGAATTTTATATACAAAAAAACAAAGTAACGGCAGTTAAGAATATAAATTAGGAAAAGAGGAATTATAATATTAATATGTAGGTTAGCTAAGTGAGTTTCTTCACTAGGCTAA
>CAZMMV010000054.1:0-11841 GCA_964567475.1 uncultured Tissierellaceae bacterium
TACCTCCTATATTTCATAATTATTTTAAAGCATCTACAATTGTATCTATATTAGCCTTAAATGTTCCTATATAAGTTTCAGCATCACTTCCTGCATCTCCTGTAGAATCCGAATAAAGTTCTCCTCCAATTTCAACTTCAAATCCCTTAGCTTTAACAGCCTCTTGAAGTGCTTCTATATTCTTTCTTGGCACTGAAGATTCTACAAATATTGCTTTAATTTGTTTTTCAACTATAAGTTCTGCTAACTTTCTAACATCAGAGGTACCAGCTTCAGCATCTGTACTTATCCCTTGTAATCCTTTAACTGTAAAATCATAAGCCTTACCAAAATATTGAAAAGCATCATGAGCTGTAATTAATATTCTTTTTTCCTTAGGAATTTCAGATATTCTTTCTTCAATATAATCTTCTAGATCATCTAACTTTTCTAAATAGTTTTCTAAGTTCTTTTCATAATTATCTTTGTTATCCTTATCTAACTCTGAAAGTCCCTTTTCAACATTTTTTGCTGCCTCTTCCCATAACTTTACATCAAACCATACATGAGGATCAAAGGAACCTGGATTAGTTATAAAATCTAAAAGTTCATTTTCATCTATATTATCTGTTGCTGATACAATCAATTTTTCACTAGCTCTTAAATTATCAAATATATCCCCCATCTTACCTTCCAAATGAAGACCACTGTACACTATCATATCTGCACTTTGCATCCTAGTTACATCTCCTGCACTAGCCTTATATAAATGAGGGTCTACTCCTGGCCCCATTAAACTTTCTATATTTACATAATCTCCTCCAATTTGCTTAACTAAATCTCCTACTAAGGTAGTAGTAGCTACAACGTTATATTTTCCATTATCTTGAGTCACATTATCATTTCCACAAGCTACTACAAATGCTGCTATTAATCCTACTATTAATAGTATACTTAATTTTCTTTTCATATTTAATCTCTCCTATTTTATATATTTTTTCCTATAGACACCTTTCTAATATTTTATATTTCTTTATTTTTTTATCTATTCTATATACGATTACTTGCATATAGACATACTTTCAGATTAATTTAATCATTTATCTAATTGTTAATATACCCATATATATTAGTCTCAATAAGCCTTTGTTAATGTTTTACTAAACTATGAGTATTTATATTAGTAATAGTTGCAATTAAAATTGGCATATTCAGATAATTGAATACATTGACAATTCTTAATATCTCATATAAAATTGTTCTTATATGCTTAATTGCATACTTGAAATATCTTATATAATTAAAGTATATAAATATCTTATTATGGAGGAATAAAAATGGTAAATTTAAAAGAATTATTCGCTCCAAAAGACCTTACAGAAGGAACTCCTTGGAAACGAATTATAGAATTTGCAATACCTATGTTAATAGGTAATGTTGCACAGCAATTTTACAATACTGCTGACTCAATTATTGTAGGAAAATATATTGGTGATAATGCTCTAGCTGCAGTTGGTAGTGCTTCTCCTATATTAAACCTTTTATTAGTATTATTTGTAGGAATTTCAGTAGGAGCCAGTATAATGGTATCTCAATACTTTGGAGCTAAAGATCGACAAAGATTATCACATACTATTGGCATATGTATATCTCTAACAGCTATATCTTCTATAGCAATTATGATTATTGGGCCAATGATTTCTCGACCCCTACTTTTGCTACTTAACACACCAGAATCTATTATAGATTGGTGCGCTGATTATTTAAATATTTTTTTCATTGGTAGTGCAGGATTCGCTTATTTTAATATATTATCAGGAATTTTAAGAGGACTTGGTGATTCAATTTCTGCTCTTGTTTTCTTACTGATTTCCACTGTTCTAAATGTGGGACTTGACCTTTTATTTGTGGCTAAATTTAATATGGGTGTTCCTGGAGTTGCATTTGCAACTGTTCTTGCACAAGGTTTTTCAGCAATTCTTACTATTAGAAAATTGCTGAAAAGTAAGGATAGTTTTGATTTGAATTTCAAAATGCTAAAACTTCATAAAGAATATACTTATAAATTAATAAAACTTGGATTACCTTCAGGATTAACTCAAGGAATATTTTCTCTTGCAATGATTATTGTACAATCATTAACAAATAGTTTTGGAGAAATGGTCATAGCTGCTAACGTAATTATAATGCGTGTAGACGGATTTGCTATGATGCCAAACTTTTCATTTGGTAGTGCAATGACAACATTTACTGGTCAAAATATTGGAGCTAAAAAGATGGAAAGAGTAGAAAAAGGCACAAGGCAAGGTACTTTTATTTCAATAGCAATTTCTACTGTAATAACTATCTTACTTTTAATTTTTGGAAAATATTTAATGGCTATATTTACAGATACAAAGGAATTAGTTGATTTAAGTATGCATATGATGAGAATACTTGCGTTTGGTTATATTGCAATGGCAGTAACACAAAGTTTATCTGGTGTTATGAGAGGTGCAGGTGATACTATGACTCCTATGTGGATTTCACTGATTACTACTGTTGTTGTAAGGGTTCCTATAGCTTATGGAATTGCTTATTTAACTAGAAGTAAGGCATATCCTACAGGAAGACCTGAAGCTGTATTTATTTCTTTACTTATGTCTTGGACAATAGGTGCCATCATAACTACCCTGTTATTTAAAAAGGGCAATTGGAGAAAGAAAAGCTTAATTAATTTAGATAAAGAAAAATAACATTAGCAATAAAAATAGGGTAGACAAATTTGTCCACCCTATTTTTATTGTTTTAGTATATTTAGTTATTTGATATACTATATAAAGCATCTACTATATTTGCTATTACATATCTAAAGCTTCTTCAGGTGTTATATATGGTCTATCTTGTTTTCTTCCTGTTTCTTCTAAGGTTAACTTTCCATCATAAAAAGATAATCCTCTTCTTAAATGCTTATCATCTTTTAAAGCTTGAACTATACCTTTATTAGCTATATCTAATACATATGGAAGAGTTGCATTACACAATGTTTGAGTTGCTGTTTGTGAAAACGCTGATGGTATATTATCTACACAATAATGTGTTACCCCACCTACTTCATATACTGGATCTCCATGATTTGTAGCTCTACATGTTTCTATAGCTCCAGCTTCATCACAAGCCACATCAACTATTAAAGATCCACTTTTCATTAAACCAAGCATATTTTTACTTACTAAATGATCATCTCTCCATTTTGGCCATAATATACAATTCATCAATACATCGGTTCTCTTTAAACACATTTCCATATTATTTTTATTTGAAAATAAAAACTCAACATTAGATGGTAAAATTTCCTTAGCCCTTTCCATTTTATCAATATCTATATCTAATATAGTAACCTTATTACCAAAAGCTGTTGCTAATTCTGCTGCACCTATACCTGTATTCCCTGCTCCTATAATGGTAACCTCAGGTGTTCTTACTCCAGCAGTTCTAGATAATAAGATTCCATTACCACCATGAATCTTTTGCATAAAGTTTAATGCTGCTAAGAATCCACCTTTACCTGCTATGATACTCATTGGCTTTAATAATGGAAATTCTCCATCATCATCATCTACGTCTTCATATGCAATGCCTATAACTTTTTTTTCGATCATTGCATCTGTTTGTTCCCTAAATGCATTAGAATGAATATAAGTAAATATTATTTGATCTTGTTTCATATATTCAAACTCTTCTGGAAAAATCTCTTTAACCTTATAAATCAAATCTGCTTTTTCAAATATCTTCTTAGCTGAATCTAATATTGTAGCTCCTTGGATTTTATAATCTTCATCAGAAAACCCACTACCTACTCCTGCACCTTTTTCAACTAGTACTTGATGCCCCCTACTTACTATTTCCTTTACTCCATTAGGATCACATGCTACCCTATATTCATACTTTTTAAATTCTTTTGGTATTCCAATTATCATTTTACAAGCTCCTCTCTATTGTATTGCAAATCCTAAAACTACATATAACAGTGTTGATATTATACCAACTGTAAGTGCATAAGGAATCTGTGTCTTAACATGATCTATATGATCTGCTCCTGCACCTAAGGAAGATAAAATAGTAGTGTCTGATAGTGGTGAACAGTGATCTCCAAAACATCCTCCACCCATAACAGCTGCTATTGAAGCATATACTAACGTACCTGCTACTCCACCTGTTAATTCAAATGCTAAAGGAACAATCATTGGAGTCATAATTGCATAAGTTCCCCAGCTGGTACCAGTAAAAAATGCAATAAATGCAGTTATTGCGAAAGCAAATCCTAGCAATAATGCTGGTGTCATCCATGATTGTGTAACTGATATAACATATTGTGCTGTACCTAGTTGGTCACTTATAGTATTTAATGAATATGCTAATCCAAGTATTAACATTGCAGGTAAAACACTTTTTATCCCATTTGTAGCTGCCTCTATTAATTCAGTTACAGTCCCCATTTTTTGTACTAACATACTTATAAATTGAAAAGCTACAGCTGCAACAAATCCTTCAAGAGTCAAAGCACTACCTGTTGCTATATATGTTCCTAAAGTAACTGTAATTATTATTAAAGCTGGCATTAAAAAATTGATAAATAAATTTGGTTTAATTCCTTCATTAGGTTTTATTTCAGAAAGTTCTTCTCCTACAAGTGGACTAGCTCCATCTCTAATTACTTTACCAGTCTCTCTTGCCCTTTTTTCTGCTTTAGCCATTGGACCATAGTCTGGCAATATACCAGAAGCTATTAACCCTACCATAATTACTGAAAGTATTCCATAAAAGTTAAATGGAACCATTTTTACTACTGCAGTCATTGCTTGATCATTAGTTGCAAATGTTCCAATACCAACTAATAATCCTGCCATATATACTCCCCATGATGCAAAAGGAATAATTGTACATACCGGTGCAGACGTAGAGTCACAAATATATGCTAATTTTTCTCTTGATACATTGGCTTTATCTGTTATAGGTTGCATAACTGTACCAACATATAGTGGACTAAAATAGTCACTAAAGAAGATAAATATACCCAATAACCATGCAAGAAGTTGTGCCCCTCTTTGTTTTACTGTTTTTTTGCCTACTACATCTGAAAATGCCTGAATGGCACCAGATTTTTGAAAATAAGCTATCATAATCCCAACAAAAACTTCAATCATAAGTACCCATATAAAATCTGCATTTCCTAAGGCATCTTGTGTTAGTCCAGTAAAACCTAATAATACGTTTTGTCCTGTAACTACTACTCCTACTAATACTCCTATTAATAGTGAGAAGACTGCCTCTCTAGTAACAAAAGCTAAAATTAAAGCTACTAACGCAGGTAACAAAGATAATATACCATAATCAGTAATTGCATCCATAAATATAACCCCCCTAATTTTCTATAACTATTTTCCTGATTTTCGCAATACTATATAACTACGGTTCTTTTTCTTGACTCCTATTTTATTAACTAAATATAAGTACTGTATCTTTATTATTTAAACTTAGATATAGCCTTATTAACATCAATATATTCTAAATCAAATGCCTCAGCTGTGGGTTTAAATGTTAGTAACCCTTTTACAAAATCTAAACCTTTTATTAAGTTTCTATTATCCATTGAAGCTTTTAACCATCCTTTATTTGCGACTTCCAAAATATATGGAATTGTTGAATTTGATAAAACCTTAGAAGCAGTATTTGCCACTGCGCTAGGTAAATTAGGTATACATATATGTCTAATTCCATCTACTACATAAACAGGTTCAGAATGGGAGCTATATTTTGATGTTTCTATTGATCCTCCCGGCTCAGCATCAATATCTACTATTAAAGAATTAGGATTCATATGTTGTAACATGTCCCTAGAAAGAATCCTTAAACCAGGAAACCATTTTACAGCATTAATAACTAAATCAGCACTTGATATTGCCTTTATAACATTTCTATCATTAGAGTATAATGTTTTTGCTTCAGGTAATAAATACGATTTTACTTCACTCATTCTCTTTATATCTGTATCCATTAATGTGACATCTGCACCAAGACCAATGCCAAGTTTTGCTGCACGTATTCCAACATTTCCAGCACCAAATATTACAATATTAGTATTTTCTACACCTGGAGCACCACAAACTAATTTTCCATTTCCACCATTAGTATTAAATAAATTGTATATTCCAATAAGCAATCCAACATCTCCTGCTATCTCACTCATAGGAACTAGTAGTGGAAATTTACCATATTCATCTTTTACATCTTCATAAGCAAAGGCTACTACTCTACTATCTAATAATGCCTTGGTTTGAGGCAACCGATTTGCTGAATGAATATAAGTCATAATTATATGATTATCTTGAAGTAATTCAAACTCTTCATATAAAACTTCTTTTACCTTTACAATTAATTCTGACTTTGAATACACTTCTTCTATATTAGAAACTATCTCTGCACCTAATTCTTTATATTGTTCATCAATAAAGTTAGCTGATAAGCCTGCATTAGTTTCTATTACTACCTTGTGATTATTCTTTATAAGAAGTTTAACATTAGATGGAGTTATCGATACCCTATATTCTCCTTCTTTTATTTCCTTAGGTACTCCTATAATCATTTATAAGCTCCTTTCACTATCTATTTATACTACAATGAGTATTTATAATATTTCAAGTACTTTTTATTCCTCCTCAAACTTTTCTTTCAATAAATTTAATGCATTGTTAACTACCTGTAACCTTATTTCTCTTTCCTTCTCCTCTGATTCATCAGGTTTCCCTATAGGATACGGAATCGCCACAGCTGGTACAATTCTCTTTGCTCCAACAGTTTTTGAAATTGGTGTTACTGTACATATATGTGAAGCTGGAATTCCAACACTCTCTAATTCTTTTACTATAGTTGCACCGCAACGTGTACATGTACCTCAGGTAGATGTCATAATAGCTCCATCAATACCTTGTTTTAGTAGTTCTTCAGCTATTTCTTTTCCCATTCTTGTAGCATCTGCAACTGAAGTAGAGTTTCCTGTTGTTACAAAATATTCATCATATAAACTGCCTATTTCTCCATCCCTCTCTAATTCTTTTAGTAAATCTAAAGGTAGCAATCTATTTGGATTTTCATTTGCATACACAGGATCAAAACCTGCGTGAACTGATTCAAATTCTCCTTCCTTAAATTTATCAATATCTTTAATACTATATTTTTTATAAAACTTAGCCGTAGCTGCAGGTAAATGATCAGGATTATTTATAGGAACTAAAGCACTAGTAGTCAATAAAGCTATTTTAGCTTTTTTCATATTCACTACTGGTTTTGCTGCCTCAATAGTTTCATATACTGGTATAGGTATTTCTGTTTTAAATTCTTCACCTTTTAATTTTTTAATTAACATATCTAATGCTCTTTCTGCACCAGTCTTTTCTTTAAATACATTGATTCTAATCCCTTTGGATATATATTCTTCTTCATCGGGCAATCCTATCTTTTCTTCTTTTAATATCTTATTAGCCAACTTAACCATTTTAGTAACAGCCTTCCTCATTCCGGCTGCAGAATTACCTGTTTTTACAATATAAGTATCTCCTCTATATATTTCAACTGCAGGATTTTCTATATACATTCCTGTTAAGGTCTCAATATTATATTTCTTATTCACAAAACTACATATATCCCCACAAGCAATACCAAATCTTCCTGCATTAAAAGCTGGACCTGCTACAACTAAATCTGGATTTAGTTCTTCTATTTGCTTAGATATAAACCTTCTAGATTCATCAATATTTTGTGCATAATAGTTATCTCCACAGATTATAGTAGCGATTATTTCTCCCTCTAAATCTTTAAATAAATTTGCTGCACCTACTACTTCTTCTCTAATTTGCGGTGGTATACTTGCCTTATCTTCACCACCTATTTGACCAAAAAATTGATTGGTATAAAATAATATTTTTTTCATTATCATCACCTCCTAGATTGTCTCTGCTGATAAATATCCAAATCCTTGTAAATTATGACTTCCTAATATACCATGAATTTCAATAACCAATGATCCATCATCCTGTCTAGAACCTTCAAAACCTCCAGTAATATGCTCTAAGGCACCTAAATCTCCTAAAACAACATCCATTGCAGGTATCCTCAGAGTTGCATTACTATTGCCAGTGGAGACCATGGCATTAGCTTCTATAGTACCATCAGGCAAAGATTCAGATTTACCATCTACACCTGCATCCTCATTACTAATTAGTACTGTTTTTATTCCTTTGTTTTCTAATCTTTTACATATCATCATTAAATCAGTTGTCGGATTTCCAAAACCCTCCTGTGATTGAATAACCCCATCAACTCCAAGCATTTCTACAGTTCTAGATGTAATTATTGCATTTCTATATTTATCTGCAAGAAATGTAGTCATAGGGTTTAAAACTACTCCAATAAAATTGATTTCCTTTCCGTGTCTTTTAAAACATTCATTTATAACAGCGTTATTTTGATGGTGATATGTAGTAGTTTTTGATCCTGCTGACACACAGTTCCCGCTGATTAAAGCTCCATCAAATATCTCTAAAGGATTTATCATTGTTGGTACCATAGTTTTTATATCTTTACCATAGAAATAAGTATCATGTAACAATCCTTGACCTACACATTGATAAACATATGCTACTTTTGGCAGATTTGTATATTCATTTATTTTTACTTTTAAGCTATCCCATTTATAAACTTCTTCTTCATAGTTTTCATAATCCAAAGCCTTTTTACCAATATAATGGGCAACTTTGATTCCTCCAATTCTTACTGCTTCCTCATGTTCATGTTGATTTACTCCATCCTTCTTTTTTATATTCACCACTAAATTATTTAATTTAGAAAAAGGTGTATACTCACTTAAAGGACCTTTCATATCAATGATTCCTTCCTGAAACCCAACTATAGGACCAGTAGTAATAACAGAACAATTTTTTAGTGCATAAGTAATACCTCTACCAACCTCTTCAAGTGAACCATCCATTCCTGGAAAAGCTTCTCCATCTAATTTAGCTCTAGGTTCTATCACATCTTTAACAGGAATTATTCTAATAGATTCTCCAGGCCTTGCTATGTTTATATCTACTTCTAATATTCTTTCATCTTCTAATAAAAGTTCTTGGATTTCATCTTTAAACACAGTTAATATTTCATTTTCAATTTTTGTAGTTAAACCAAATTTAATATCTTTGATTTTTATATTTCTTATTTTTAATTCCATATATTTACCTCCATCCTTATAATTTCTTTATTTCAAGTCTTGTTACCATACTAATAATGCAAAGTTCATGCCATCTATTTTTTGATCTATTTAAGCCCTTTATCTAACAAAAATGAAAAAAGATGACAGAAATCTGTCATCTACACGAAAGTTTTTTTGCTATTTTCTAAATATTAAGTAAATTTTATTCTATATTTATCAAGTTTATAATGTAATCTTTGTCTTGTTATTTTTAATATTGATGCTGCCTTAGTTATATTTCCTTTTGATTCTTCTAAAGCCTTTATTATCATTTGTTTCTCCATTCCCTCTAATACATCATCTAGTGATCTTGATTGTCCCAGATTATAAATATCTTCAATCATAGTACTAGACTCTAATTCCTTTTCACTCAAATAAACTGGCAAATGAACTGTCCTTATTATTCTATCTTGAGCAAAATTCATAGAGGATTCTATAATATGCTGTAATTCTCTTACGTTTCCTGGCCAATTATAATTGAAAAATAATTCCTTTACATCATCAGAAATTCCTTTAATTAATTTATTATATTTTTTATTGTAAATATTAATAAAGTGATCTACATATAACATAATATCTTCTTTTCTATCCCTCAAAGGTAATAACTTGATATTAACAACAGATAGTCTATAAAATAAATCTTCTCTAATTTGTCCTAATTCCATAGCTTTAACCGGTTCTATATTCATTGCAGAAATAATTCTTACATCCACTTCTTTTTCTTTAGTATCTCCTACCCTTCTAACCCTACCATCTTGTAACACTCTTAAAAGCTTAGCTTGTAAAGTCAATGGCATAGAATTAACCTCATCTAAAAACAATGTACCACCATGAGCTTCTTCAAATAGCCCTGCCTTGTCTACTGCACCAGTAAAAGCACCTTTAACAGAACCAAATAAAATAGATTCAAATAAATTTTCAGGAAGCGCGGCACAATTTTGAACAATAAAAGGTTTATTCATTCTATTACTATAGCTGTGTATAGACTGTACATACAATTCTTTCCCTGTTCCTGTTTCACCATAAACAATTACAGAAGAATTGTTATTTGCTATAATTTTAGCCTGATTAATATTATGCAACATAGTCTTATTAGAAGTTATAATATCATCAAATGTATATTTAAGACCTTCAATTGCTTTTTTAGAATTATTATCTATAATATGAATTCTATCTTCTACCTTTTCTTCAATCTTAGTTATATCCTTTGATAATTCTATAGCTCCAAGTATCTTCCCACTTCTTATTATTGGTATTGTAAGATTTTGAGTATTTATAACTCTACCCTTATAATCACTAAATATCTGCTGAGGTCTATAAAAGGTTTTACCCTCAGTAATAGATTTAATCATAGTGCTGTCACTAGGTTCCATATCTGGATAAACTTCTAAAAAATTTTTATTAATGATGTTTTCAAGCTCATCTTCTAAGCCATCATTATAAAATCTAGGATTATACCTTACAGAATATACAATTTTTCCATGTCTATCTACTATCATAATAGCGTCTACATAACCCATTTTTTCAATAATATTAACTTCAGTCATTATATTCCCCCCAACTTATATACACTATATGTTATACCTTCATGAACATCAAGCATTATCCTTACTTTAGATCCTTCTATAAAATCTTGATTTAGTAAATTAATAATCTGATCCTTTGCACCCTCTTCTAGATTATCTGTAAAGGCCTTGACCCTACCATATAATCCTTCAAGTTTCATCTAATCACACTACTATATTTATTATATTGTATATTAACCTAACAGTCTATTTTTTATTATTATAAATTTCCAAGCTTACCATATCAAACTAAGAGCCCACTATCTTTTACTTTCCTATAAATTCTAATAACAAGTTTCTACCATCTAGAATACAATACTAATAACTGAAATTTATAGGAGAGTGCATAAATTGGAAACTATACTATTAGTATTAACTTTATCTTTAGATGCATTTGTAGCAAGTATAGCTTATGGAGCTAATAAAATTAGGATACCTTTTTCTTCTATTTTCATTATAAATTTTATTTGCTCTTTATTTTTGGGATTTTCAGTCTTTTTAGGATATATAATTAAAAAAGTTTTACCTGGAAATTTAGCTGGGATTTTAAGCTTTAGTATATTACTATTATTAGGAGTATATTATTTACTTGAAAGTTTTGTAAAATCTTATTTGAAAAAAAGATCTAAAAAGAATAGAAATTTAAAAATTAAACTATTTGATATTTGGGTCTTTATAGATATATATGTAGATGAAACACAAGCTGATTTCAATAAATCAAAAAATCTAAATATAAGAGAAGCTGTATATCTAGGAGCAGCACTTTCTCTAGATTCATTGGCTGTTGGATTTGGTAGTAGTTTAGCTAGCATCAATTATCTACATGTAATACTTTTATCTTTCTTTATTGGTTTTATATCTCTTTACAGTGGACTTTTTGTTGGTAAACAAATATCACAAAAGAGTAATATCAATCTTTCTTGGCTATCTGGAATAATATTAATAAGTTTAGCTATACTGAAATTGTTATAATTTGAATTTAAAAAATCCTAGTAGTCATTTTATTGACTACTA
>CAZMMV010000055.1:0-11806 GCA_964567475.1 uncultured Tissierellaceae bacterium
TTATACTATTTATAATTATATCCTAATATCTATATAATTTAAACTTAATTTATGATTATAGACATATTTGGTAATTATTATACATTAATTTATAATTTACCAGAATATTTTTTTCTCCTAAGGTTATATTAATAACACAACAAGAAATTAATTTGTTGAAAAGGTTTAAAGGAGGTTTGGAAAATGGCTAATAAAAGTAGCAACAGAATAGTAGTACCTGAAGCTAGAGCAGCTTTAGATCAAATGAAATTAGAAACTGCTAATGAACTCGGTCTAACAAACTATAATAGTACCGATAAAGGAGATCTTACTTCCAGACAAAATGGTTATGTTGGTGGATATATGACTAAAAAATTAGTTGAATCAGCTCAAAAACAACTTTCTGGAAAATAATATAACTGAATAATTTTAAAAAACAGAGAAGTGTAATTACACTTCTCTGTTTTTTATGCTATAATGTAATATAGGATTGTATATTTAAAAAGAGGTGTATGTTTATGTTTATTGAAAACACTGAAGAACTAGCTCAAAATAAATTACTATTACTATATATAATAAAATTATCACCCAATGAATTCACTAAAAATGATTTAACTGAATTTGTATTAAATAAAAATTATATGAATTATTTTTTAATACAACAATATTTAAGTGAATTAACAGATGCGGGTTTCATCCAGTTTGTAAAAGATAATTCTGAAAAAACTTATAAAATATTAGAAAAGGGAATAAACACCCTATCCTTTTTTGAAGACAGGATTTCAGATAAGATTAAAAATGAATTAAACTCTGAATTCAATAAAGATAAAGAGGAAAAGAAAATTGAAACTCAAATAGTATCTGATTATTATCCAAAAGAAAATGGTCAATATGTAGTAAATTTAAAACTAGTCGAAAATGAGGAAACCTTGTTTAGTCTATATCTTGATGTTGCAAATAGTAAACAAGCAGAATTAATATGTAATAACTGGAAAGAAAATCCTGATTATGTATATCAAAATATAATACAAATTTTAATCAATCAAGAATCAACTCCATTAGAGTAGGAGAATCCCATAGGGTTCGTTGCCTACTCTAATTTTATCTATTATATTTTGATCTTTTTCATCTATTATAATTAAATCATTTTTAGACATATTAGTTATATAGATTTTAGACTTACCATCCCACAGTATATTGTTTGGCATACCCCCAATGATTTTTTTGCTCCATTTTTTTTCTTCACCTATTGAAATTTTATAAAGACATTCGTCTTCTATATTTGTCAGATAAAAAATTTCTTTTCCTTTTATTTTAATAAAATGTGTAAATACCCCCTCTAAATTCATACTCATAATTACTTTATAATCTCTTAGTTTTATTTCTGATAAATTACTATAATTTTTTAATCCATTATTCATATATGATAATACAAACAATCTGTTATCTTCTATGATGATTTTTATAGGTAAAGTATTTAAAACTATGGATGACATCTTTTCACTATTTAAATCCAAAATATTTATTGTATAACAGTTCCTATTTGCTATAAAAATGTTTTCATTTTCTTTATCTATTTCTATATCTGTAGGATTTTCCCCAAGTGTTATACATTCCAATACAGATAATGTTTCCTCATCAAGTATATACAAAGAATTGGAATCACTATTTAATATATAAATTTTTTCTTTATAAATCTTTAAGGATGTTGGATTTTTACCTATTTTTATTAATTCCAGAACCTTTTCTTCTTTTAAGTCTACTTTCATAAGACTATTATCATAGGAATTAGTAATATAAATATATCCCTTTCCCCCTAAGGCCATATCATATGGGCCTAATCTTTTATTATTAGTAAAATTTATATTTCCATTTTTAATTAAATCCCATATTTTAAATGTTTGATTCATAGATGTATCCTCTGGATAGACTAAGGTTAAACTATCTTCACCTGTATTAGCTATAAGAACTTTATTGTATTCCAACATAACACCCCCATATACAAGTAATTTATGCAGATAGGCTAATATTGGTGAAATAAAAAACTACTGTAAATTTTACAGTAGTCTATATATATTCTTTACTTCCCCTATTAAATATAAAGATCCTCCAAATACTATCATATCGTCCTTATTTGCTAATTCCAAAGCTTTTTTAATTGCTTCTTTTATATCCTTTTTCACGTAAGTCTCTTTATTATACTTAGATGCTTTTTCTCCTAATATTTCTGCATCTAATTTTCTATCCATTTTCACCTCAGTAGCTACTACTATGTCTGCCATAGGAACTAATAATTCAACCATATGTGAAGTATCTTTATCCTTTAACATAGCTATTCCCAATATTAATCTGTTGTATTTAAATAGCTTAAGAGCTTTTTTCAATTGAGCTATACCTTGCACATTGTGTGCACCATCTATTAAGAATATAGGGTCTTCCCCTATAATTTCTAATCTGCCAGGCCATTTAGTATCATTTAATCCCCTATAAATGTCCTCTTTTTCTATAGATAAAAGTTCTCTTTCCTTCATTATAAGTAATGTAGTCAATGCTAAGGCAGCATTATATACTTGATATTCCCCTAACATTTTTATTTTAATATCCTCTATCTTTGTATCTTTATATTGAAAGTCAAAGATAGATCCTCTATTACTTGCAGATTTTATATTTATATTTTCCATAGGGCATAAATAAAATTCAGAGTTCTTTTCTCTTGAGACTTTCTTCAATACTTCTAGTGATTCTTCTTCTTGAGGATAAGAAATTACTATACTATTATCCTTAATTATTCCAGCCTTTTGATAAGCAATCTTTCCTAAAGTATCTCCTAATATATCTATATGATCAAAATCTATAGTAGTAATTACAGATACTAATGGCTTATCTATTATATTAGTAGAATCAAATCTACCTCCCAATCCTACTTCTAATATTGCATAATCCGTTCTTTCTTCTTTAAAGTACATAAATCCTATAGCAGTAATTATTTCAAAAGTTGTAGGATGATCATAACCTTTCTTTACCATAATATCAGCTTTTTCTCTTATAGTACTAGTCAGTCTTCCCAGGGTTTCATTTGGGATATCCTCTCCATTTATTTGTATTCTTTCATTAAATCGTTCTATATAAGGAGACGTAAATAATCCTACTTTATATCCTCCAGCCTTTAAAACATGCGCAAGGTAGGAGGCTGTGGAACCTTTACCATTAGTTCCACCTATGTGAATATAATTTAATCCTTTTTGAGGATTTCCTAATAAACTTAGCAATTTACCTATTGAATCTAAGCCTAATCTAGATCCAAATTTGTCTTTATCGTTTATATATTCTAAAGCCTCATTATATTTCATAATATTCCTCACTTTATTTATTTAATTTAATACTTTCAAGTCTTTCCACTACATTTTCAAGCATTTTTTCGTATTTTTTTTGTTTATCTCTTTCTTCTTCTACTATTTTTTCTGGAGCTTTATTTACGAATCCTTTATTGGATAATTTGCCTACTACTCTTTTTATTTCTCCTTCAAGCTTTTCTTTTTCTTTTTCCAATCTTTCAATTTCCTTTTCAAAATCAATTAAATCCTTTAGTGGTAAAAAAACTTCACATTTATCTAGTACTACAGAAATATTATCTTCTCCTATATCTTCTTTATTATCTCTTATTTCTATTTCTTCAGCTGATGCCAAGTTTTTAAAATATCTCTTACCCATATTTATTATCTCTTTTACACTTTCATCCTTGCTTACAAATATTTGATTTGATTTCCTAGAAGGAATAATATTCATTTCAGCCCTTGCATTTCTTATACCTCTTATGCCAGTTTTAATAAATTCTATAGATCTTTCAGACTGTGGAAAGTTTAATCTATCATTTTCTTTAGGCCAAGTACTTAAAATAAGAGGAGTATCTTGTCCTGGTAGGTGTTGCCATATTTCTTCTGTAATAAATGGCATAAATGGATGAAGAAGCTTTAATGTGTCTTTTAATACATATAATAAAACTTTTTCACCAGTTTTTTTGCTTTTTTCATCTTCTCCATATAATCTTGATTTTACCATTTCAATATACCAGTCACAATATTCATCCCATATGAAATCATGAATTCTATCTGCAGCCATTCCTATTTCATATTTTTCCAGGTTTTCTGTAACTTCTTTTATTACAGAATTTAACCTTGATAATATCCACTTATCTTCTTCTTCTAGTTGGTCTAAATTCAATTCTTCATTACTATTCTTCTCATCTAAGTTCATTAATACAAATCTAGTAGCATTCCAAAGTTTATTGGCAAAATTTCTATTGGCTTCTACTCTTTCAGTATAAAACCTCATATCATTTCCCGGGGAATTGCCCGTAACTAAAGTAAGTCTCAAAGCATCTGCTCCATATTCATCTATTACCTCAAGAGGGTCTATTCCATTTCCCAAAGATTTACTCATTTTTCTTCCTTCAGAGTCACGAACTAATCCTGTTAAAAATATATCCTTAAATGGAACTTCACCCATTTGTTCAATACTTGAAAATACCATTCTAACTATCCAGAAAAATATTATATCATAACCTGTAATTAACACATCAGTGGGAAAGAAATATTCTAGATCTTCTGTTTTTTCTGGCCAACCAAGAGTTGAAAATGGCCATAATGCAGATGAAAACCAGGTATCTAAAGTATCTGTATCTTGACGTATATTAGTGCTATTACATTTGCTACATTTTTCTGGTTCAGTTCTTGAAACTATAACTTCACCGCAATCATCACAATAATAAACTGGAAGCCTATGTCCCCACCATAATTGTCTAGAAATACACCAATCTTTTATTCCCTCCAACCAATGAGTATATATTTTTCCAAATCTCTCTGGAATAAAATTTAATTCTCCATTTTCAAATACCTCTAATGCAGGCTTTGCAAGGGGTTTCATGCTTACAAACCATTGTTTTGAAATAAGTGGCTCTACAATAGCATTACATCTTTCACAATGACCTACTGCATTTTCGTGTTCTTTGATTTCTATTAGATATCCTTCTTCTTTTAAATCTTCAACTATCTTTTTCCTAGCCTCATATCTTTCAAGGCCACTATATTCTCCATAACCTTCACTGATAGTTACATCTTCATTAATTACAATACATTGTCCCAGATTATGTCTTTCTCCTACTTCAAAATCATTAGGATCATGAGAAGGTGTTATCTTAACCGCACCTGTACCAAATTCCATTTCCACATAATCATCTTCAATTATTGGAATTTCTCTATTTACCAATGGTAATATTGCAGTTTTACCCACTAAATCTTTATACCTATCATCTTTTGGATTGACTGCAATTGCCAAGTCTCCAAACATAGTTTCAGGTCTAGTTGTTGCTATTTCAATAAACCTTTCACTATCCTTTATAGGATATTTAATGTACCAAATATGGCCATGAGTATCTTCGTGTTCTACTTCTGCATCAGATATGGCAGTAGCACAACTTGGACACCAGTTTATTATCCTATCTCCTCTATAAACTAATCCTTTATTATAAAGTTTAATAAACACTTCTTCTACAGCATTACTCAATCCCTCATCTAATGTAAATCTATCTCTAGACCAGTCACAGGAAACACCTAATTTTTTGAGTTGATTTTTTATAGTATCGCCATATTTATCTGTCCACTCCCAAGCTTCTTCTAAAAAACCTTCTCTTCCTAATCCTTCCTTAGATTTACCTTCTGATTTTATTTTATTAACTACCCTAGCTTCTGTGGAGATACTTGCATGATCTGTACCAGGTAACCACAAAGCAGAATAGCCATTCATTCTCTTCCATCTAATCAATATGTCCTGCAATGTGTTATTTAACGCATGACCCATATGAAGGCTACCAGTTACATTTGGTGGTGGCATCATTATGGTATAAGGCTTTTTGTTTTTATCAACATGAGCCTTAAAATAATCATTATCATTCCAATATTTATATAGTCTATCTTCAAAGTCCTTAGGATTATAAGTCTTTGATAAGTTTTCTAACATTTATATTCCTCCTATTGTTCTTTTATTATCTCTATAATATAAAAAACCCCTTCATCCTTATAAAATTTATAAGGACGAAGGGCTATTCGCGGTACCACCTTAGTTCCATGGATATCCATGGCTCTCGTATAATATAAGGGTATTAACCCTTCAAACTTACTTTATTTCAGTTTGAACGCTCAAAAGCTACATTCAATAAATATTATACTCAAGGATTTCTCAGCTAATTTCCTCTCTCTGTAAAGTGTATTTATCTACTCCTCTTTATCAATGCAATATATGAATTTATTGCTTTAATTATATATATATAGTATTTGTTTGTCAACTATTATGTGTAAATATCTGTCTTCATATAACTAACAAAGTTTTGCTTATTATAATTACTTGTCTCTAATTTTAATATATATTAACAAATAATTTATAAATGCTACTAAATTAAATAGAACTGTAACTATAAATAGTGTTGTAGATATAATTTTAGGCAATTTAAACACTATTGATAATGTTGCTATGTAAAAAGAAACCGTAGCCACTTTCCCATATTTATTTGATGCTAGCACCTTTTTCCCTTTAAATAAATATAATATACCCCCACCTATAATCATAGTTATTTCTTTTATCCCCAAACAAACAAGTATCCACATAGGAATTATTCCAGAAGTTGCAAAAGTTATAAGTATAGTAAACATCATAAGTTTATCTGCAAATGGATCTAGTACTGCACCTAGTTTTGTTCCCAAATCATATTTTCTAGCTATGTAGCCATCTAATATATCTGTTATTCCTGCTAAAATAAATATTAGTCCAGCTAATAAAATATTGTTCTCATATACTGAATAAAAAAAATATAAATATACTGGAACAAGAAATATCCTTAAAATAGTTAATATATTAGGAACATTAAGAAACCCCATACATTTTCCTCCTTCACATATTAATTTGTAACCAATCTATTCATTTTAGAATATTATAACACTAAACAAGATTTTCGTACACCTATTTTATATAAGGAGGCATATTATGTTTAAAAAAATTTCATTTATTTTAGTTCTAGTAATTGTAATATCATTAGGCCTATCTGCATGTACAAAGGACACAGGCCTAGAAAAAGTTAGATTAATTGAGGTAACCCATTCTCTATTTTACACTCCCCAATATGTAGCTTTAACACAAGGTTTCTTTGAAGATGAAGGATTAAGTGTAGAGTTAGCAAATGGTAAAGGTGCCGACAAATGTATGGCAGCACTCCTCAGTAAAGAAGCTGATATAGCATTTATGGGTTCTGAAGCATCAGTATATGTATATAATCAAGGACGAGATAATTATGCTATTAACTTTGCCCAATTAACCCAAAGAGATGGCTCTTTTTTAGTAGGCAGAGAAAAGGATAATGATTTCACCTTTGATAAATTAAAAGGAAAAACAGTTATAGGCGGCAGAAAAGGTGGTATGCCTGAAATGGTCTTAGAGTATGTACTCAAAAATCATGGTCTAGTTATAGGAGAAGATGTTGAAGTTAGAACAGATATACAATTTGATGTAATGGCTGGAGCTTTTACTGGTGGTGAGGGTGATTATGTAACACTTTTCGAACCAGTAGCAGCTACACTAGAAAAAGAAGATAAGGGATATGTAGTAGCTTCTATAGGTGAAGAAGGAGGATATGTTCCATATACTTGCTACTCAGCAACTAAAGACTATATGGAGAAAAATCCTGAAACAGTTCAAAATTTTACTAATGCTATTTATAAGGGCATGGTCTGGGTTCAAGAACATACTAGTGAAGAAATCGCAGATGCAGTTTTACCCCAATTCCCTGATACAGATAAAGAAGTCTTAGTAACACTAATAGACAGATACAGGGAGCAGGATTCTTGGAAACCAGATCTTATAATTACTGAAGATGGGTTTTCCCATGTGATGGATATAATGGAATCAGCTGGAGAACTTGATGAAAGAGCTGATTATAACAAGATAGTAACAACTAAATTTGCAGAAAATGCTATGGAAAAATAAACTTATAATAAATTAAAAGGAAGTTACTTTAACAGCTAACTTCCTTTTAATTCTTCTATTTTTACTTTAACTTATATATTTATCCTTATAGCTTAGTCTATATCTCTATATTTTTGCAAATCATCTTGATCCTTTATTTCTAGACCTCTTTCTCCACCTAGGGATTCTAAATGATGTGTAAATTCATGAATTAAAGTTTCCCTTAATCTTCTTTTTAAAACTTCAATTGAAACTCCACAATATAACTTTTTAAAAGAACCATAATATATTGATATTCGTCTACCTGTTATACTTATTGAGTATTCTCCCATTATGTATAATTTCTTATTTTTTCTACTTTCCGGATGTAGTTTATATTCAGGTAAAAGTATTATACCTTCATTTAAATTCTTAAAAAACTCCTCTGGTATATCTTGAGATATTTCATCAAGAATTTCATGTACTTCATCTATTGTTGGAAAACTACTCATAGTTTTACCTCCTGAAGTTTAATCCATGCTAGTAAAAATAGTGCCTATGAAATATATCCACAAGCACCACTTTTATTAAATATGTTCTTCTCTCCAAAGCTTTTCATATCTAATTGCATTATCTTTTGTTGTCTCAATCTCTTCATCTGTTGTTTGCCTTTTCACCCTTCCTGGTGATCCTATAACTAATGAGTTTGGCGGTATTATTACATTTTCTGTAATCAGTGATCCTGCACCTATTATACAATTTTCACCTATTACAGCTCCATTTAATATAATTGCCCCCATTCCTATTAAAGAATTGCTTCCTACCTTGCATCCATGTACTATGGAATTATGACCTATAGTTACATAATCACCAATTTCAGTTGGTTGATTTGTATCCACATGAACTGTAGCATTGTCTTGAATGTTTGTATATTTACCAATCTTTATATCACTTATATCGCCTCTTACTACTGCCCCATGCCAAACACTACTAGACTTTCCTATAATAACATCTCCTAACACATCTGCAGAATCTGCTATAAAAGTATCTTCATCTATTTTTACTTTCTTATCTTTTAAGTTTTTTATCATTCACTTTCTCCTATTCTAGTTTTTTTGCTCTTTCTAAGCTTTCTGTCCTTAGATTCCAATCTTGATATCCCTCTAATAAAATTTCATAGTAGTGATCTGGTGGACTTTTCAAATCTTTTTCTACCATTGTATAAGCATATACATCATATTTATCTCCATTTTCGCCTTCCACTTCTACTATCATTCTATTATATAAATCTGGATAGCCTTCCAAAATATCCAATTGCTCCAAGTCTTGCTTAGAAATTACATAAATTGCCCCTAATACATAGTCACCATCTTTTTTAATTATATCAGCTAATTCATTAAAAACCAACTTATAATCTTTTAAAACTGCCTTTTTTACTGGAATAGCAGTTGGGCATCTAGAATCCATATATCCCTTACTTAGATTACTTGCATAGGCAAAATATAACATGAAATCCCCCCTAATTTATTTTTATTATCTTCTTAGTCTTATTATACCCAAAGAAAACACAAATAAATATTTTCATAAATAAAGCCCTGCAAACACAGAGCTTTATAAATTACCTTTTAACCCTATTTCATCTGCTACCTTTTTCATAGCATTTATAGTTTCTTGTATAACCTCAGTTCTATTCATACCCAACATATCTATTCCCTTTTGAATAATATCTCTATCTACTCCAGAAGCAAAAGCTTTATCTTTCCACTTTTTGTTTACAGATTTTGGCTTTATATCTAATATAGATTTACTAGGCCTAACTAATGCCGATGCTGTAATTAATCCTGTTAATTCATCAATAGCATAAAGTACCTTTTCCATTTTTTCTGTAGGTTCTACTTCTGAACAAATTTCATATCCATGACTTGCCACTGCTTTAATATAATCTTCTGGATAATTTTCTTCCCTCAATATTTCTCTTACTTTTATACAATGTTCTTCTGGATACATTTCATAATCCAAATCATGTATAAGACCTACTACTGCCCATTTTTCAACATCAGGCTCTTCTAATAACTCTGCAAAATGTTTCATAGTAGCTTCCACTGCAAATGCATGTCTCAATAAACTATCACTCTTATTGTAACTTTTAAATAATTCTAAAGCTTCTTCTCTAGTTGGTTTCTTAGTTTTCATTTGATTACCTTCCTTCTTTATCTCTTTAGCATGCTTATTACATATAATAGAATATTAAATTTAGAGTGTCAAGAAAATATAATTTTACTTATTCATCTTTTCTATCCATTGAATAAAATTATCCATGGTGCTATCAAGTGACTCAATAGTACGTTTGTCCATTAAGTTTCCTTCTTCATCCATTTTGTCCTGAATACTTCCTATAAAAACTTCATTTCCTGGTAAGGTCACTACACCTATCCCTGCTGAATTTAATATTTGTCTAAGATGAATTTGTGCCTTCATTGTACCAAAAAATCCCATAGATGCACCTACTATCATTCCTGGCTTTCCTATCATTACTTGTTCAACTCTAGAAAACCAATCTAATGCATTTTTTAAAACTCCAGGAATAGAATGATTATATTCTGGTGTAGATATTAATATACCATCACTAGCTAAAATGCTTTTTCTCATTTCTTTTATTATCTCTGGTGGATCTAGTTCATCGTCCATATTATACATTGGTATATTTCCTAGATCTAAAATTTCAATATCTAATTTATCCTTATATCTTTCTTTTATATACTTAACAAGTTTCTTATTATAAGATCCCTTACTTATACTACCTGCTATTGCAACTATTTTCATAATTATCTCCTCCAATTATCTAATATTATCCTTATACCCAAATTTTTAGTTTTTAGACAAATAATAGGGACGGTTTTTTATTTGGATTCAAACAAAAAACCGTCCCCGATGTTTATATTTTACTATTTATTAAAGATTATTTACATCCACATTCACATGGTGCATCAGTACAAGTAGCTCCTGAACAAGTTCCACAACAATAGGCTTCTATAGAATATATTGTATTTGAACTTACAGATGGAACACAGATACTATACTCACCTTTGTTATTTGTAATACCTACATAATGTTTGCCATTAGGTCCTGTTGCAACTACTATAACACCCTCTACACCTCTTGTAGAATTACCACAATTAACCCTTCCCTTTAATATAGAGGCTTTAACCTCTTTCATATATATAGAAACAGGATCAACGTTTTGAACAATATTTTTACAACAATCCCCCATTGGTTTAACCGTCATACAAGTAGATGATGGACCCACTTGAGCTATACAAGGATTATTAACTACTTTTATATCATTTATAATATTTTCTTTACTCATAGTATTGATTGCTCCTTTTATAGTATATTAGAAGTTTTTATTTTCTCCCTAATATACTATATGTACATGTTCAAATCATGTTACTTTATATAATGATTTCTTTTATCTTTATTTTATATATCTATATCTGTATTTATAAACATATCTCCTGAATTAACTCCAACCTCCTTCTTAAATATCAATTCCTTGCCTTCCATAAGTTTCATTAATTCTTCTTCTGATATTCTAGAATCTTTTATATTTATTCTTTCTTCTTTAGATGGAGTTATTTCATCCTTATTTTCAACTAAATCATTTTTATAATTTATTAACTTCTTATTTAAAATCATTTGATTCTCTTTTATTTCTTTTATGGAAATACGAATAAATTTAATATACTTTATAAAAAAAATAAGAAATGTGATTTCTAAGACCAATAATACTATAGTCATTATTAAAATAAAACTAATTTCTAGCATACTACAAACTCCT
>CAZMMV010000056.1:0-11371 GCA_964567475.1 uncultured Tissierellaceae bacterium
GATAATGGACAATGCAAAATATCTTCTTTAAAAGAAGATATAGAAACAGAAGGAAAGGATTTAAATGGTAATTTATTTGATTTTCAATCTCAAAATGCAACTGCTATAGTTTTAAGTCAAAATGGTATTGTGTATCCATTTGAAGAGAACTTTGGAACTTGGAATTTAAATGAGAGTGAAATTATGGAGGGAAATTTTTTTACAAATGTGTTTAAATTATCTGATAGAAAGTATTTGCTAATGGACATAAAAGGGCAGTTTAATCTATTATCTATTGATGGTATTTATACTCCAGAAGATTTATGGCATGTGCCAATATATTAGTAGGAGGAAAGTTTTATGTTTAATGAAGAGGCTTTAATTGAAGAATCGAAAAAACATTTTGAGGAATTCTTACAAAAACAACAAAGATCATTGGCAACGTTTACGGGAGATCCTAGTTTAGTTTATACTGCTGACGAAAATTTAGAAAGATTTTTACTTAAGCCTTCTAAAGGAGTTTTATATTTACCTTTAGCGCGATTTTTAGATAACAAATTAGATGAAAATCAAATAATGTGGCATATCTATAATGAATTAGCTTTATATTCAGATTGGAAAAAGGAAAGTAAAAAATATTTAGATCGTAAAATAGATTGGCAGAAAGAAATAGATAATATGACAATTTATATTTTGAATAGAATAAAAGAAGAAGGCTTGGAAAAAGATTCAGCCTATGAAGCTAAGATTATATCAAATTATGTAAAAAAAGAAATTCTTGAATTCTTACATCTATTTGATAGATATGTATCTTTTCTTAGGGTTTTACAAATGTGTCCTTTGTATAGAGATGAGGAAAATTATAAAGAAATCATTTCATATATGAAGGAAATCAAGAAGACTAGTAAATCAATTTCCAACATACCTAAGTATAAAGCTTTTACAAATAGTTTCTTAATTGTAGAATTATATGGTGAGGATCTTATAATGAAAAGTCATCTTAAGCTTTGTTTAAATAAGAAGATTTTTAATCAAGCATATTATGAGTTTATACATTATGAATTAATTAAACAAATAAATAAAGGAGAAGGAATTTTAAAAAGAGATCCTTTTATTCGTTCTTTTATATATCCTACTTTTGAAGAGCTATGGAAAGAAGAAATAGATGAAATGGAATTTTATCAATCACAAGGAAAGGCTGATGGAAATTCAAAGGAGAATAAAGCAAGTTTTGAAGAATCCCAAACAGAGGATAAACAAGATATACTAGAATCTAGTCAAGATGATGTAGAGAAGATTTTAGAGGAAATGTTAGAAGAAGAAAATGAAAGAATTAATGATATAGACAATATCGTTGAAGGAAATTTAGATTTAGAATCTTATGGAATTAGCCAAGGGGATCAAGAGTTGTTTTCATTTTATTCAAACAAAATGAAAAAAGAAAGAGCAGAAATGCGTAAATTTTGGAAAGAGCTAATAGGAAGTGCCCAGAGCGAAATATATGTAAAGAAAGACCGTGAAATAAAAGGGAAATTAGATGTAGATAATTTTATTGATTTTTATCCAGATTTTTTGGAGGCAGAGAAGAAGGGAAATTATAACGATTTACAAATTTTCAATAGATATGTTTTAGAACCACAAGCTGATATATTGCCTGAAAGAATAGAAATTTCTTTTGTAATAGATAACTCCGGATCTATGAATCAATCAAAAATTGAGGCATCAAGAAAAGCTTTAGCCGTTACATTGCTATCCATAGATGATTTTAATGAATATTTAAAGTCAAATAGAGGACAATTAAATCAAAAGATAGAAATCTTAAGTGAGACTTGGTTTTTTGGTAGCGATTATTACAATGTTAAGGAATTTAACAATAAAGGTAAAAAAGAAAAAAATAGAAGTGATATAATACGCTCAATTGTAAAATTAGATGCAAAAGATGGCTCAACTGATGAGTCAAGTTGCCTAAAGGAAATATCCCATAATATTACGCCAATACAAGAAAGAAAACTTAAAAAAGGAAAAGAAATAAAAATCGTGTTTCAGATTACAGACGGAGCATCAAGTTTTCCAGGGGCGGCTAAGAAAGCAGTAGAAGAACTTTTATCTAAAAATGTTTTAGTATATGCATTTCAAATAGGAAAAAATAGTGATGCTGATGAAAAAATCTTTGAATTTATATGGAATGAAGGATATAAAGATCTTCATGGAATAATAATTGGTGAAGATGTAGAAAGCTTACCAAAAGAACTATTAAAGGCTGTAGTACAGAATATGAAATCTATTTTTATTTAATACAATTTTCACACATCTATTGTAACCTTATTGTAAAGTAGCTTGTCTTAATTATAGTGTATAATTGGGTATGGTTGTTAATGTCATATTTTATCGAATTGATATATAGAATTATTAATTAAGAAAGGTTGAGGTTATGGATAGAAAATCATATAAGAAAATGAAAACTAGAAGAAACATGAAGATTAGAAGAGTTAGATTTTATGTATTACTTGTACTTTTAGTCGTTTTAAGTATTTTTCCTTTTAAGTTTATGGGGAAAAATAAAAGTGTAAATGAAGCAATATCTTTGGAAGATCTATCTAAAGAAGAAATTAAGGATATTGAGAGTGTATTATCTCCCAGAGCAGACCATAAAGATTTAGGGAATATTGAATCTATTATTGAATATGGGACTAAGGGTCTTATAGGGGCACATTATCCTGTGTTTGGTAAAGATAATATTGATGCACTCAATAAAGAACTAGTAACTCAATATATTAAAAAGTTTAAGAAGGAATTATCAAGTAATTCATTTGACGATGAGGATTATAAATATGAACTGAGTATTGACTATGAAACCTATAGTGCACCTAATAATATAATTAGTATAACTTTTGATATTATGGAAAATTCATCTTATCTGGCACACCCTAATGAAAAAATTGTAACTAAAACCTACGATTTATCTAAAGATAAAGAGCTTGAATTGGACAATATTATGAAGGGTGAATATTTAAAATTTATTTCCAAGGTAAGTGAAAATTATTTTACTAGCAATGAAACTTATAAGGATAATATAAATTCATCCCTGTTTAAGGAAGGAATTTATCCATCTAAAGAAAATTATTCTAATTTTATATTGAAAGAGGACAAGCTTGTTTTTATATTCCCTAAATATCAATTGTTTAGTGGTAATTTTGGAATGACGTCTGTTGAGATAACTTATTCAGATTTAAAGGATTATATAAAACCTAATTTATTTAAGGTATTTACTAGTGAAGAAGGCAGCAGTGAAATAGACATAGATTTGGATAAAGCAATGCCTGATATTACTATTCCAAATAGAGTTGTAGACCCTAATAAGCCTATGATTGCATTAACCTTTGATGATGGGCCTAATAAAAGAACAACAATACCTATCTTAGATGCTCTAAAAGAACATGATGGTGTTGCTACATTTTTTGTATTAGGAAATAGAATTTCCAATAATGTGGATATTCTAGAACGTATGCTAGAGGAAGGCAATGAAGTTGGAAATCATAGTTATAGTCATAAGGAATTGACTAAAATATCTTCTGAAGAATTGACAGAACAAATTATAAACACACAGAATGCTGTTATTGATGCTACAGGGATTGAACCAAAGCTTATGAGACCAACATATGGTTCTTATAATGATAATTTAAAATCACAAGTAAATATGCCACTTATATTATGGTCTATTGATACTCTTGATTGGAAAAGTAGAAATTCTAAAAAGGTTAGAGACCATGTAGTAGGAAATGTTAAAGATGGAGATATTATATTAATGCATGATATTTATGACAGTACTGCTGAAGCTGTAAAATTATTAGTACCAGAATTAACAAATATGGGTTATCAATTAGTGACTGTAAGTGAGCTTTTTGAAGCTAGAGGAAAAACTCTAGAAGCTGGCCAGCAATATTATCAAATATATAAATAAGTATAGAATATAAAAAGGAGATGGACTATTGATTATGAAAAAATCACTTAGCATTGTATTAGTTACTTTAGTTTTATTGCTAACGCTAACAGCTTGCAAAAATCAACCAATAAATAAAACAGAAGAGTATAAGGAAAACTTAACATTTTCAAATTTGGTAGATGAAGAAAGTCAAAAAGAGGTAAGAAAGGCTATGGAATCAGCTGAAATTCCAACTGGAAGTATTGATTTATTCTTTGAAGATGTTAATAATTTCAATAGTACAATTGAAGAAAAAAGTTTAGTAAAGGATGGATTCACTACTATTGATAGTCTTGAACCTGAGTACGATTTGTATGCAATGCAGGGTATGTTAGAGGCTAAAAATCCTGAATTTATTGGATATAATTGTAGAATTACATCATATAATTTAATGAAAGATTCAATTTCTATTGATAAACTTGATACGAAAAATGCTAGTTGGCTTGTTTTTGATGAAAGTGCTTTAAAAAATAGCCCTAAGGAGATATTTGATCAAGTAGAAGAGCAAGAGTTTAAAACTTTATATTCATTTATTCCCACAGAAGATACGAAAGATATATCCCTTCATTTAAAAAATGTAAAAGAAGATTGGAAGAGTAAAGGGATAGAGTTTTCTAATAAAGATAAGAAATCTATTGTTTCTGTTTTCTTTCATGATGAAGAAGGCTATTTGTTTATTGGGCATATGGGTGTTTTAATTCCAACTGAAGATGAAAAGCTTTTATTTATAGAAAAGTTATCTTTTCAAGCCCCTTATCAAGCAGTAAAATTTGATAATCGTACTGAATTAAATGATTATTTAATGAATAAGTATGATATATCTTGGGATCAACCAACTGCAAAGCCTTTTATTATGGAAAATGACCAACTTTTAGAAGGATATAGAGAAAATCCAAATAACCTGGAAAGTAATTCAAAATAATAATAAAAAAAATATACATTTAAATTTGCTCAAATAAAAACAAAACATTCCCCCAAGTTGAGACTTGGGGGAATGTTTTGTTTTTATTTAATTTATTACATTTTTTGATTTGTCTAAATTGTCAATATTTGATATTATACATATAAGATTAGAGGATTATTTTTGTAATTATATTTGAAAATATACAAAAAAGGGGGAGGAAGTTACCAAGTAATAGAAATATTACAAGATCATTTAAAATATAAAACCTTCTAAATCTTTGGTAGCGAAAAAATGAATAAGAAGTTATTTAGTAACAAGAGTGCAAAAATATTGGGTTTGATAGCCTTTATTGCAACTGGTGGGGGCTTGATTATTTCAACAGCTGTTAATGAGAAGAATTTTTATAAGACAGAAATTTTAATAATTTTTGGATGTTTTTTTGCTATAAGCTTAGCGGATCATTTTAGAAAGATAATAAAAAGAGAAGATAAAATTGAGCTTAATAAGAAAAGTTTATATGTTCTAATATGTTCATTTATAGGGGTTACTTTAACATGGTTTATAAATCATAAAATGGGATATGGAGCAGTTATTGCAAATGGATTAGTAGGCGTAATGGCTGCCATATTTCTCCCAAACGACTTGGCTGGTATAACGTATACATCATCGTTTGTTGGTATGAGTTCATTGGCAGTAATACCATCTATGGCAGCAGCTGCACTAGGTAGTTTGATAGTGGGGTTAATTCTTTTAACCACTGTGGAAATTTATTCAGGTATTGGTGGAAAAGGTGGAACTACAGCAGCCTTATCTACAATAATTACAAAAATAGTATTGGAGATTTTCAGTTAGGGGGTATTACCGTGGAAGAGCTTATTATTTTAATAATATCAATAGCGGCAGGTATGGCAACTTATATAGTATCTAATATTTTAAAGCGAGGTTCAGTTATTGCTTCAGCAATTATAACTTTAGTATCAGGGATTATGCTTCCTCATTTCTTCCCTGTAATGGGTGGTGTATTGGCAACAGCTGCAGCCTGTTCTTCTTATGCTGGAATGATTTCTCTTGAAAATGCACTAAATCTTTTAGAAATGTCTATAATATCTTTAATGACAGGAATATTATTTATAGCAGCTAGAAGTGCATATATAGGTATCGGTGGAAGATTAGGTACCATAGCAGCTATATCGTGTTTTGCATGGATTGGTTTTAAAAAGGTATTTGCAGGCTTTGATCAATAATCTAAAGTCTGAATTCTTGTTAAATAAAATTAGCAGTGCAAATACTAAAATGGAGGGAGAAATTTATGAAAGTCAATAAAATGAAGTTAATAGCATACTTTGGAATAATTGCCTTGTTAACTAGTATGGTTGTAGGCTTGTTAGGTTTTTCAAATAGTACAAAAAATATAAATGAAATTAAAAATCAATTATTAGAAAAGCATGTTGAAAATAATATGAAGTTAACAATGAAATATATTAATAATTCTTATGGAACATTAACCCAAGGTGATAGAACTTTACTAGATAGTAATGGAGAGAGTGTAGAAGGAAGATTTGAAGTTGTAGATGCTATATTAGAAAACTTAGGAGATAAGTCTACTATTTTTGTGAAAATTGGAGATGACTTTAAAAGAATTTCAACAAATATTATGTCTGATGATAATGAAAGAGCAGTTGGAACTTTTTTAGGGACCGACAATAATGCATATAAAACAGTAATGAATGGTAAATTGTATATAGGAGAGGCAGAAATATTAGGTGAAAATTATTATACCGCCTATCAACCTATAAAAGATACAAATAATAATGTAATAGGATTACTATTTGTAGGTATGCCAACAAAAATATTGGATAACATTATAAATATACATGATGTAAAAATGAGTAAAATTAACATATTAATCATTGTATTAAGAGCTATTTCATTAGGTTCACTAATTGCATTAGTTAGTATGTCTCTAATGTCTACAAAAATCAATAATACTGATTTAGATAAATCACAGGGAGTTACTCGTAAATCTCAATAATAGATCTTAATAAAAAAATAAGGTGCTGTTTCATAACTAATTAATTTTTAGTTATGAAACAGCTTTTTTTATGATTTATTATTTACTTACTTTATTAAATATCAATATTATTCCATTTCCAATTAGCAACAAATTCCTTGAATTTTTCTTCTACAGGAGAAAGATATCTATTATTGCAATATACTAAGCTAAAATTTCTATTAAGATTTAAGTCCTTAACTTCATATTGCTTCAACCGTCCTGAAGCAACTTCATGCTTTACTGAAATATTAGATGCAAAACTAATACCAACATTTAAAGCTACCATTTTTTTTAGTGCTTCCAAGCTATAGTTAATTGTTTGGGATCGAAATATGTTTAAATCAAGTTTTTTTGCTTTCAAAGCATTTTCAATAAGTTGCCTTGTGCCAGAACCTTCTTCTCTGAGTACAATTTCTTCTCCTATTAAATTTTGAATAGTAATAGGATTAGTGGCAAAAGTTTTTTCAGGAGAAGTAATTAGCACCAATCTGTCCTCAAAAAAATCTATATATTTAATTCCTTCATAAGAATATTTTGCTCCAATAAATCCAAAATTGATTATTCCTGAAAGAATTTCTTCTGCTACTTCTTTAGAATCTTTATGATGTATTGAGAAAAGAACTTTGGGATAAGATTTCTTAAATGCCTTAATAATATGGGGAAGGAGATACTGTTCTGGTATAGTACTAGCACATATTTCTAGTACTCCTTCAATATTATTTTTATGTTGATTAACTGCTAAGTTAGCTTTATCTCGAATATTGAGTATTTCTATTGCATATGGGAAAAACTCTATACCTCCTTTAGTTAGGGTAATATTTTTATTTCTATCAAATAATATTATTCCAAATTCTTTTTCTAATTTTTGAATATTGCTAGTAATAGCTGGTTGTGATAGAAACAAAGTATCTGCTGCCTTAGAAAAACTTCTTTTACGCGCAACAGCAATAAAACATTCTAATTGTTTAAATTCCATATATGTGTCCTCCTTAATATTGTCGTTGTAAAATATTAAAATTGTTTTTAATAAGCATACTATTTTATTATTTAATACCTAAGCCTTAACATATAGATTTTATCTATTTTTAATAAGGTTAATACAATGATATTATTTAGTCATACTAGTATTATACTATATTTAATAAAAAAGGGGGCTTGTAAAGAAATATGAAAAATTCATTAGCAACTAAACGAGGTATCATAGGAGTTGGTATTATTATTGGAGTATTGGCTTCACTTTTACAATTGTGGGGGAATCCTGGAAATATGGGTGTTTGTGTAGCTTGTTTTGTAAGAGATATTACAGGAGCTCTTGGTTTGCATAGGGCAGGCGTTGTTCAATATATGCGACCAGAAATTATGGGTTTTGTTTTAGGGTCATTTATATCAGCATATATTTTTAAAGAATTTAAGTCACGCCTTGGATCGGCGCCTATAGTGAGATTTATCCTTGGTTTTTTTTCAATGATTGGTGCACTTATCTTTCTTGGATGTCCATGGAGAGCTATTCTTCGACTGGCAGGAGGAGATTTAAATGCTATTTTAGGATTACTTGGTCTAGCAGGAGGTATTTGGATTGGAACATTGTTTCTTAAAAATGGATATAATCTTGGATCCAGTCATAAAACCTATACATCTGTAGGATGGATCTTTCCAATTATTATGTTGAGCTTTTTAGTTTTAATGTTCTTTAATCCAATGATTGCAGGTCAAAATGAAAGTGGTGTGCTTTTTTATAGTCTTGAAGGTCCAGGGTCACTTCATGCGCCTTTATTTATTTCTTTAGTGATAGGTTTGATAATAGGTTTTTTAGCACAGAGAAGTCGTTTTTGTACAATGGGAGCAATACGTGATCTAATACTTTTTAAACAGACACATCTTTTTATGGGATTAGTAAGTATGACAATTGCAGCTTTTATAATGAATTTAGTATTAAATCAATTTAAGCTTGGTTTTGTAGATCAACCAGTAGCCCATACTATGCATATATGGAATTTTGGTGGTATGGTTCTTGCTGGATTGGCTTTTGCTCTTGCAGGAGGATGTCCTGGACGCCAACTTTTCTTATCTGGAGAAGGAGATGGAGATGCTGCAGTATTTGTAATAGGGATGATTGTTGGTGCTGGTTTTGCACACAACTTTGGACTGGCTAGTTCTGGTGCTGGTGCAACAACTGCAGGTATAGTTGCACTTTTCATAGGTTTAGTATCATGTCTATTAATTGGTTTTACTATGAAAGAAAGTTTTTAGGAGGGATTAAAGATGAATAATATTATTGATGCTAAGGGCTTGTCATGTCCTCAACCAGTTATACTAACATTAAAAGCAATTAAAAAATCAAAAAATGATGAGTTAATTATTTTAGTTGATACAGAGACTTCAAAAGAAAATGTAAGCCGATCTGCTGAGTCTAAGGGTTGGAAAGTTGCGGAAGTTGAACTAGTAGATGATGAATACAAAATCATATTAAGAAAGGAAAATTAATATGTTTAAGAATTTTAGAAAGAAAAAGTTAGAAAATAATTCTGAAAAACATGATCGGGGTATACTAGTTTTTCAGAATACAACAGAAGTTATAAGGGCGGAAAATGTATTGAAAACCCAGGGTTGGAAAATAAAAGTAATGGGGCCACCTCCAAATATACGTAGTGGATGTGACCTGGTAATAGAATTCCCACTGATAGAAGAATTATCTATTCTTAGAAGCTTATCAAAGGTAAACATTAGTCCTATTCAAGTTGTAGTTGTGAATGAAGATTTGCTAGAACCGGTTAATCTTCTTCATGAAAAGGAATTTGGAAAATACCTTATGATAAGAGCTGCTAATATGAAAATAACAGTTGATAGAGATACAAAAATAATTGTAAATATATCAGGAGGCGGTTGTCCTGATGTTCCTTACTTGGCTGAAAAAATGGTAAATAAATATTTAGATGAAGTTCAACAGCCTAAAGATATAGGTTATACTTTATGTGCTTATGCTCTTCAGATTGCTTATGATAGGATGGTGGAATTATGTTAGGTATTGTAGGAACTATTCCAGTAGAAGATTTTCCACTTGTTTTAGGTACAGTTTCTTTAGAAGGAGATTGTATTATTGTTGGAAACAATAGTATAAAAGTAAATCGTGGAACACCTGCAATGATAGCAGCTGCAATAAAAACCTTGAATTATATGGGTAAATCTAATCCTTTCTGCTATTTAGTAGGAGATGTTGGAAATGGGAATGGATGTAGAATTCTTTATAAAGAGTTAGAAGATAATATTATAAATACATCTTTTGAGGCATTGGCCCTTCATTATTTTCAACCCGAAGTAGCTTTATTTAAGAATGTTATTGCAGAGATTGAAAAAATGTCAAAAAAACCAATTTTAATAGCAGATGCAGGTTTTATGTATGTTGCTAAAATGGGAGGAGATGCTTCATTTTTTGATTTATTTACACCTGATGCTGGTGAACTTGCTTATTTAGCAGATGAAAAAGCTCCTCATCCTTTTTATACTAGAGGATTTATATTACATGAAGATAATCAAGTTCCAGATTTAATAAAAAGGGCCTATCAATATAATAATGCAGCATCTTATCTTCTTGTTAAGGGAGAAAAAGATTATATAGCTAATAAAAAGGGTATAATGGAAATAATAGATAGTCCTATTGAAGAAGTAATGGAAGCCATAGGAGGTACAGGTGATACGTTAACAGGTATTGTATCTGCCTTAGTTTCTTCAGGCATAGGCATAGAAATGGCATCAGCTAAAGCAGCGCTAGTTAACCGATTAGCTGGATTTTATGCTAAACCTACTCCGGCAACACAAATTTATGATATTATCAAACAAATTCCTAGGGCTCTTGAAGAGGTATTTAAAAGCCAGAGTAGTTCATAGAGACTATTAGTTAAATTAGGAGGTAATTTTTTGACAAAGAGACTAACAGAACTATCAAAAACTTCAGGGTGAGCAGGTAAAATCGGACCAGATATATTGACGCAGGTTTTGCGTCAACTACCAAAAATGAGTGATGAAAGATTATTAGTAGGGCTTGAAACTTCTGATGATGCAGCTGTTTACAAAATAGATGATAATTTAGCGATGATTCAAACATTAGATTTTTTTACACCTGTTGTTGATGATCCCTTTACTTTTGGACAAATAGCAGCGACAAATTCTCTATCAGATGTATATGCTATGGGAGGAGAGCCAAAGCTTGCTATGAATATAGTTTGCTTTCCAAATTGCTTAAGTCCAGATGTATTGGCAGAAATATTGAAAGGTGGATATGATAAAGTAAAAGAAGCAGGAGCTGTAGTAGTTGGAGGACACACAGTAGAAGATGATGAGCCAAAATACGGGCTATCCATTACAGGTTTTGTTCATCCAGATAAAATACTGACAAATAGTAATGCTAAAGTAGGAGATGTTTTAATAATTACAAAACCTTTAGGTCTTGGTATAA
>CAZMMV010000057.1:0-11060 GCA_964567475.1 uncultured Tissierellaceae bacterium
TAGTTCTTTCCATAGAATGTTTAACATAATCATATTCTGCAGGATATGGTGCACATTCATCAAAACACATCATAATATCCGACCCTAATGCATTTTGAATCTCTATAGATTTTTCAGGACTTATAAAATGCTTAGAACCATCTATATGAGATCTAAAATCTACTCCCTCTTCTTTTATCTTTCTTAAGTCGCCTAAACTAAATACTTGAAATCCTCCACTATCAGTTAAAATAGGTCCATGCCAATTCATAAATTTATGAAGTCCGCCAGCTTCTTTAATTAGTTCATGACCAGGCCTTAAATAAAGATGGTATGTATTACTCAATATTATCTGAGCTCCTAAATCTTTAACCTCTTCTGGCGTCATAGCTTTAACTGTAGCTCTAGTGCCTACAGGCATAAAAATAGGAGTTTCTATTACTCCATGAGGAGTATGAAGTTTTCCAAGTCTTGCCTTACAATCCTTTGATTCTTTTAAAAGTTCAAATTTAATCGCCATTTTAATCCTCCTATTACTTTATAAACATTGAATCTCCAAAACTAAAAAATCTATATTCTTCCTTTACAGCTACTTTATAAGCATTAAATATAATATCTTTAGATGCAAATGCACTAACTAACATAACTAAAGTTGACTCTGGCAAATGAAAATTAGTTATCAGTTTATCTACAACTTTAAAATTATATCCTGGATATATAAATATATCAGTCCAACCAGAACCTTCCCTCACTAGTCCTTCTTCATTTCCTAAGGTTTCTAAAGTCCTAGTGGTTGTAGTTCCAACTGATATTACTTTTTTCCCTTTCAGTTTTGTATCATTAATCTTTTCTGCTACTTCTTTAGAAAGGTTATAATATTCACTATGCATATGATGCTCTAATAGATCGTCTACTTTAACAGGTCTAAATGTTCCTAAACCTACATGAAGAGTTATATATGCAATATTTACTCCCCTATTTTTGATTTCATCCAATAGTTCCTTAGTAAAGTGAAGACCTGCCGTTGGTGCAGCAGCTGATCCAATGTTTTTTGAATAAACCGTTTGATATCTTTCCTGATCTATTAATTTTTCAGTTATATAAGGTGGAAGAGGCATTTCTCCTAATTCATCTAGAATTTCTTGAAATATGCCGTCATATTCAAATTCAATTATTCTAGTACCATCTTCTTCTATTGATAAAACATGTCCTCTTAATATCCCATCACCAAACTCTAAATCATGTCCTGGTCTAGCCTTTTTACCAGGCTTAACCAAACATTCCCATTTGTCATTTTCTACTCTCTTAAGAAGTAGTATTTCTATGCTTTCTTCTTTTCCTATTCTATTTCCAAATAATCTGGCAGGCAATACCCTGGTATCATTTAATACTAATAAATCTCCTTCTTCAAAATAATTTATTATATCCTTAAATATCTTGTGTTTTATTTCTCCTGTTTCTTTGTCTAAAACTAATAACCTTGAATTTTCCCTTTGTTTTAAGGGATGTTGGGCTATTAACTCTTGTGGTAAATTATAATAAAAATCTTTTGTTTTCATATGTTCATCCTTTTCTATTTAAAATATATCTATATCAGTATAATAATGCTTTAATATTTCTTCAAATGTATAGCCTAATTCAGCCATTTTTTTAGCTCCATACTGACTCATACCTACACCATGACCATAACCTTTTCCATTTATTATTATTTCTGAATTTGAAATAACAGGAGTACTTTCTTCATCTGACAATACTTCAACTCTATCCTTACTTATTACACTACTCCTAGAACTTCTAGATGCAGGTTTATTTAGTTTCCCACTTACTATACTTAACTCACTTAATTTCTTAAATATAGCCTTACCATCACTCCCAACTACATATACTTTTTTTTCAGTGCTTCCATTATTTCCTATATTTCCACTAACTACATTAAAACAGGTACTTTTTAAAACAGTGTTACCTATTATATTCCTAAATTTATTGCCTGAAACAACTTCTTCACCTCTGTCACCTACTAATTTTACCTTTATAACACTACCACTAGGTGAAGTCTCCACAATCTCTATACCTTTCAATAACCCTATATTTATATTATTTGAAGTTAATTTATTGTTTAGTTGAAAAGCATCAATTTTAAAAGTCCAATTACTAAAAGGTGAATCCACAGAAAACTCATCTTTTTTAGATTTTAAATATGGAAAATCTCCTCCCCAAACATTTTTACTATCTTCTGTATATCCGCTACTAGTAGAATGATATTGTGCATCTATTAATTCTCCATTATAGTAGGCTAGAAGTCCCTTAGTTTCATCTACAGCTAAATTAGTAGAAGGATTCTCTGAATCGTAACCATGGTATACTTGACAATGTGTAGTATCACATAAATTAAATCCTTCATTTGCATGTTTCTTCATATTATGCATAGCATAAGTTCTAGCTGCTACTGCCTGAGCTTTTAAAGCTTCTAGAGGAAAACTATAAGGCATTTCTTTAGGAACTAATCCATATAGATAATTTTCTATTTCAGTATGATTTATAAGGATTATTCCTCCATTCTTAGATATAAATCTAAGATAGTCTCTATATTTGTATTTTTCAACCTTTATAATTGATTGTCTATTTTCATTGGATTTTATAATTAAATCATTTTCTTTTGGAATAGTATATAAAATATTTCCACTCATATCTAAAATAGATATATCTCCTACTTCATCTAAGATTACTTTAATTTCATTAACTTCTATATCAAAAATTGAATTTGATTTATTATGCATGCTGTATATAGAATATCCACTTTCACTTTTTAAATGTATCTCGTTTTTCTTAATTATTGGCCTTGTAAGTTTAATATCTATATAATTATCATCAACTTTATAGGCATAAGATATATCACTAGCAAAAGTACACATGATTAATAAAAAACTAAAAATCAAAAGATATTTTTTCTTCATTTACTTGCCCCCTTAGATTATATTCATCAGTCTTCTTTATAAGGAATACCTAAATGTTCATAGGCTCTTTTAGAAACCATTCTACCCCTAGGAGTTCTGTTTAAAAAACCTATTTGCAATAAATAAGGTTCATATACATCTTCTATAGTCAATCTTTCTTCTCCTGTAGCAGCAGATAAAGTATCTATTCCCACAGGACCCCCATCAAAGTTTTCTATTAAAGTTAGTAACAACTTTCTATCAACGTGATCTAAACCTAGTCCATCTATTTCTAATATATCTAATCCTCTTTTTGCTACGTCTAGAGTTATAATCCCTTTTTCAACTACTTGAGCATAGTCCCTAACTCTCTTTAAAAGTCTATTTGCAATTCTAGGAGTACCTCTTGATCTTCTAGCTATTTCAAGAGCACCTTCCTCTTCTATTTCTATAGATATTATATTAGCAGATCTAATTACAATCTTTTTTAAACTTTCTATATCATATAATTCCAGATTTAACATAACCCCAAATCTATCCCTAAGAGGCGAGGTTAAAAGTCCTGCCCTTGTAGTTGCGCCTATAAGGGTGAATTTGGATAAATCTAATCTCACACTTCTGGCAGATGGACCCTTGCCTATAATTATATCTAATGCAAAGTCTTCCATTGCAGGATATAAAACTTCTTCTACAGTTCTATTAATCCTATGTATCTCATCTATAAACAAAACATCGCCTTCACTTAAGTTAGTCAATATGCTTGCTAAATCCCCTTGTCTTTCTATTGCAGGACCTGAGGTTACCCTTACATTAACTCCCATTTCGTTGGCTATAATATTTGCCAGAGTAGTCTTACCTAATCCTGGTGGACCATATAATAAAACATGATCTAATGATTCTCCTCGTCCTTTTGCAGCCTTTATAAAAATATTCAATTTTTCTTTAGCCTTGTTTTGGCCTATATACTCACTTATCCATCTTGGTCTAAGGGTGAGCTCATTATCAAGATCTTCATTCTTTAAATCACCTTCTACAATCCTATCTTTTTTAGTTTCCATATTAATAACACCTTCTTAATTTTTTGATAGTTTATTTAAACCCTCACGTATAATTTTTTCTAATTTCATATTTGATAAATCTAATTTATTAAGAGCATTTTCTACTTCAAATCTTTTATATCCTAAAGACATTAATCCATTAACTGCTTCTTCATAATTATTTACAATAGAAGATTTGTCTTCACCCTCATCTAATAAGCTTATGTCATCAATGTTTATCCTGTCCTTAAGCTCTAAAACAATCCTTTCAGCTGTTTTTTTCCCTACTCCAGGGGCTTTGCACAAGACAGGTAAATTTTTGCTTAAAATGGCTCTTTTGATCTCATTAGGTGTTAATCCAGATAATATTCCTATAGCTATTTTGGGTCCAATTTTTGATACCATTAAAAGCATTTTATACATATTAATTTCCTCTTCAGTAACAAAACCAAATAAAGAAACTCCATCATCTCTAACATTAAAATAAGTGTAAATCAAGGCATCCTTCATACCCAGTTCTAAATCCATCATGGAATTGCTTGATGTAAATATTTTATATCCTATTCCATTATTTTCTAATACTATGTAATCTTCTTTTATTGCTACTACATCCCCTATTATATATTCAAACAATATTTATCATCCTTTTTGATTTATTTCATTCTAAATTCTTCTTTAAATTTAATTGATGCACCATGACATAAAGCAACTGCTAGGGCATCGGCTACATCATCCGGCTTAGGTTTCTTTTCTAAATTTAAAAGCATTTTTACCATTTCTTGAACTTGATTTTTATCAGCCCTGCCATATCCTACTACTGCCTGTTTTATTTGTAAGGGGGTATACTCATAAATATCTAACTCTTCATTTACAGCTGCAAGTATTTCTACACCTCTTGCTTGTCCTACTTTTATGGCTGTTTTTACATTTTTATTAAAGAATAATTCTTCTATTGCTAAATCATCAGGTCTGTATTTCTGAATTATCTCTATTAACCTATCATATATAATCTTTATTCTCTGTGGAAACATAAGATCTGATTCAGTCCTTATACATCCATAATCTATGGCTTTCATTTTATTACCTTTACATTCTACTATACTATATCCCACAATTGCAATTCCTGGATCTATACCTAATATAATCATATTCTATCTCCTTCTTAATTATATATATTATTGTATCATATTACAACAAAAAAACTAAGTTAGGTACCTAACTTAGTTAGCTAATAAAATTCTCCAAAACATTAGATAACTCCTCTTTGCTATCTACTACAATGCCTTTTATTATTCTTTCTTGATCTACTTCCATTAGAAGAGAAATAGGGTAATCATCAAACACATTATCTAATGCTCTATTTCCATTTTCATCAATTTTAAAAATTGCTATCTTCCCATCTTTTTCACCAATAATATAATGATTCTCACACAAATAATCTTTGTTAATACCTAAAACTATCTTGTTAGTTGAAAAAGAAATAATTCTTTGATTTGTATAATTATTTTTAATATATTCTTCAAATTCTTTTTTACTCATATTTACGTACTCATCTTCTACTTTTCTTGTTTTAGTAATGATATGGCCACAAACACTATAATGTATTCTTTCTTCAATAAATGTATTTGGCGAAATCCTACTATCTTCTTTTAATATTTCCAAATCAGAGTAATTATAACTATTTTCTTTTTCAGAATCTAATTTTGATATTTGTCTATTAGATCGTACTTCATTTTTCATTAATTGATATCCTAATGTAAAACTTATGAAAAATAAAATTAAAGAAACAAGAAAAATAGGTAAAAACTTATACTTTTTCATATAACATCCCTCCAGACTGCTCTTAAGAGGATATTATATCCAGTTTAATAAGTTTTATACTAATTATCTATACATTTCTATTTATTATCTATATCTCTTTAAAACTCTATCATTTAACCCATACCAATAAGACTCTTTATATAAATCTAAGCAATTTTTTAAAACTACTTTTACAGTTTCTCTATATATATTATTTAATTCATCAAGATTCAAAATTTCTTCGTCATCTTTAATCTTATATTTATTAGAATTATAATCTATAGTTAATTGTTTGTCCAAAAAATTATTCAAATTAAAAATTTTTGATTTCAAAAGAAAATTAGAATATTTAATTATTTTATCATATAAATACCTATCTGTTTTTTCTTTTTCTTGTATTTCTTTATTTATTTGTTTTTTAAAATCTATTACATCTTGTATATTAGTATCAAAATGATATAAATATTTAAAATTATATAACTTTTCCACAGGGATATTTTTAAGAGTAATTTTTTCTAGTAAGTTGGCACAGCAATTATTGAAATAACCATGCCTGTACCCTTCTAAATAAATAAATAATTCTAATCTATTTATTTCCTCATGAATTAACTGACCTAATTTCAATGATATAAAGTAATTATCTTTTCTTGTCCTTAAAAAACTGTTCATTCTTTTCTTTAAATTATTGATAGTTATGTACTTTGGACAAATATTTGTTATATTTTCTTCTAAGTCATATAGATTAAGGAGGATATGTATACAATTTATATCATTTTTATATAAAAATTTATATATTAATCCATCATAAATACTAGATATATCCTTATTAGCTAAAGCCATACAAATACCTCCTTTTTACCAATTGTTGACAACTCGTATAATTTTTAAACATTATTTAATAAACTTTTTAAGACACCATTCACTATTATACTACACAATTCATTATAATTGTTTAAAATTATATAATAGATTTCTTACAATAACTTAATATATTCTTTTATTTAATTAATAATTCAATTATAGTACTATAACTTGTATTATATTTAATATTAAAAACCCCATAAGCAAATTTATTGTCTACCATTTTATCTTCTGCCAATAATATAAATTCCTTTTTATTATCTATGAGATTTGTTTTAAATAACTTTTCCGCTATATCAGAAAGATTATCTCCTTCTTCAATTTTAATTTCCACTGATTTTTCTTTTTTACCAATTCTCTCAGATTCTAAATTCTTTTCAGATTTATTTTCTTTCATTATATTTTCTTTCAAAGAAATATATCCTAATTCTTTAGCCTTGTCTATAATCATTTCATCACTTAAATCTATATATTCAATCTTTGGGCATAATAAATACAAGCTATTAACTAAAATAACTCCAATACCCATACCCAATAATAAATAAGTCAGTTTTATTTTTTTCATATATTTCTCCTATAATACTTTAATTATAAATTATAAAAAAGTTTAATAGATACAATACCCTTTTCCTTATCCATAGAATAATAATAAACATTAAACTTTGTTTCTTTATAGTGCTTATTTCTAAGATTTTCTACTATATTATTTATTTTAATGTTTTCATCAAAATTTAAGATTTTAGCCATATATGTGTCCTTACCTTCTAAAATAGCATTTTCTATTTCTTTTTTTAATTGATTTTCATCGTTAACTATTAAATCATTATATACAAAATAATTATATTTTTCTCCATTTGCCGCTGGATATTTTGTTTTATCCCACTCATGAGTTATAGATAGCTCCTCATCATTTAAATTGAAAAAATTATATCTCAAAGTATCTTCACCATCTTCAGAAATAGGATCATCCCAAGTACTATCAACATGATAATATTCCCCATCTAATTTGACTAAATTCCATGCATGATTTTCTCCCCTAGATTCACCCACTACTATTACAGATTCTATACCAACACCATCCAATAAATATTTCATAGACTTAGCATAGCTCTCACATACCCCTACACCTAATACTAATATTCCGTAACTAGAATATGACTCTGGTGGAACTTCATGATTATTTATTAGCCTTTTATCATATTCTCCTTTATTTATAATGAAGTCATGTATCTTAAGAACTTTTTCATAATCCGACATATCTTGCTTAATATGTTTTTTTAAGAAATTTTCTTTTACCTTTTTTGTTTCTTTTTGATGTTTCAATATTTCTTTTCTAGGTTTTGAATAAAGCAATTCTAGCTTTCCAAAAGAATAGCTAGCACCTTTATAGTACATTACTTTAGGATTATTGTAGCTAATTGTCTCTAGAATTTTAAATATTTCATCTGGATTCTTAAATAAGGATTTATTTATTAAACTAAATTCTTTTTTCCCATTTAAAACTGTTTTTTCAAGACTCTTATAAAGTTCATCTTTATTTCTTATATCAATAATTTCATTTTCCTCTTTTACGTCTAAGGAATTATCAATAAATGACAAATCAATAATATTATTCTTTAACATGAAATACAAGAATATAAAAGTGAAAACAAAAACTTGAATTGCAATTATTTTTATGACTTTTTTCATTATAAATTCATCCTCCATTATATTATAGTATATAATAAAAAAAATCATTCTCCAATATAAATTAATTCAAAAAAAGAAACCTTATAAAATATTATATAAGGTTTGGATAACTTATCTACATTTGAAAAACAAAATATCCTTCTATTTCTTCTGAATAAAGAGAAATCGTATCTAATATAAAATAAGTTAATTTTAAATTTAAAGATACAGCAAAATTTAAATCATTTTCAAATCCTTCTTTAAAAGAATATTCTTCTATTACATCATTTATATATTCCTTTATTTTATTTTTCAAATCCGTAACATTAATATCATATATATTTAAATCATCAGTGTATATAAGATTTCTCTTAAAATCATGCTTAACTACATAATCATTTAATTTCGATTCATATTTAATATGCTTTATCATATTATCATAAAATGTCCATCTATTAGCATGAGGCAAGCACATATAATCACTTAAATAATGTGAAATTATACCTATTTTTTTGCTTAATATTTTAATAGCCAATGGATCAAGTACATTATTCAAATCTAAAAAACGACTAATAAAAATAACTTTCATGATTTCTTTTGATATGAAATTTAAACTTTCATCTTTATAGTGCCTAATTAATTTATATTGTGGTAATATATCAGGAGCCACAGAACCCCATTTTAATTTATTTTTATCTAATTTTAAGTCATAATTATCATAAACACTATCATATATATTTTCAGCAATTATTTTATGAGTATCTGCAAATATTTTAAACACCCCTTCTTTTAAAATTCCAACTATTATTTATTCCAAGTACTATTTATAATATAACATTAAAAAAACTAAGTCAAGATTTTTTAATGCTTCAATTTTTATTATTTAATCGTAAATCTATATTTTTTATATAAAATTCATAATCTGTTTTATTAAAAAGTACAAAATTAACCTCTTTAATAAAATCTTCATTATCAATAAAGTCAGTTACAGATTTATAAACTATAGGAAATGCTTCTTCTATAGGATATCCATAAACTCCAGTAGATATTGAAGGAAAGGCAATAGTTTCTATCTTGTATTCCTTAGCAATAAGCAAAGAATTATAATAAGCATTATATAAAAATTCCCCTTCTCCTTGAGTCCCATCTTTATATACTGGCCCAACTGTGTGTATTACATAGTTTGAAGGAAGATTACCAGCAGTAGTTATCCTAGCTTCTCCTGTTGGACAGCCTCCTATTTTTTTAGTTTGCTCTAATATAGCTGGTCCTCCTACCCTATGTATAGCACCATCAACACCTCCACCACCGAGTAAAGTATTATTTGCTGCATTGACAATACCATCAACCTTTATCTTTGTTATATCTCCTAAAACAATATTTATCTTAGTATCTTTATATATAAACATATAATCACCTCTAATTTTTTTAATTTATTACCTATCTATAACAATTAAAATTTTCTCTTCTTTATAATAAAGATATCTCTATCTAGCCTTACATACATACATACATACATACATACATACATACATACATATTATAATAAAAAAACATCTTTTATTCAAATTATATTTGTATTATAATAAAGATATGTTATTTTTTTTGCAAGCTTCTATTATTTCATCTGTCCACACTGAGGCTTGGACCTCTCCTATATGTTTTTTTTCTAGAAAATACATACAAATTCTAGATTGGCCTATTCCTCCACCTACGGTATATGGAAGTTTTCCACTTAATAAAAGCCTATGATATTCTAATGATTTTCGTTCCTCTGCATTAGCAAGTTTTAATTGCTTTTCCATAGTATCTTCATCTACTCTTATACCCATACTAGAAAGTTCTAAAGCTGAATTAGTAGCTGGATTCCATAATATAATATCTCCATTCAAATTCCAATCATCATAATCAGGAGATCTAGTTCCATGAGATTCACCAGATTTTAATTTATTACCAATTTTCGATAAAAATATTGCACCATGTTCTTTTGTAATTAAGTGCTCCCTTTCATCTATAGTTTTATCAGGATACATATCCTCCAACTCTTGACTAGTAATAAATAAAATTTCATCAGGTAACTTTTTTACAAAGAAATTTGGATAAAATCCGTCTATATATTTTTCAGTTTCTTTAAAAACGTCATAAATATCTTTTACTATCTTTACTAAATATTCTTCATTTCTATCTTCCTTAGATATAACTTTTTCCCAATCCCATTGGTCAACATATATGGAGTGTGTAAAATCCATTTCCTCATCTGGTCTAATAGCATCCATATCTGTATATATTCCTTCACCTATAGCAAATCCATATCCTTTAAGGGCTAATCTCTTCCATTTAGCTAAAGATTGTACAATTTCTATATCTTCATTATGTTTTGTAAGTTTAAAAGATACAGCTTTTTCTACCCCTGTAAGATTGTCGTTTAAACCACTTTCTGGTTTAACAAATAGAGGAGCTGATACCCTCATTAAATTTAATTTTTCTGCTAATCTCTTTTCAAAATGATCCTTAATTAATTTTATAGCTATTTGTGTTTCTTTTAAATCCATTGTCTTCATAATTATTCCTCCTAAAATTAAAATTAAAAAAACCTTTCATCCTGTAAAGGACGAAAGGTTTTTTTCGTGGTACCACCTTAGTTAGCAAAAGCTCACTCTTAATAAGTACAGATTATAATATATAAATCGATACTCTATAGTCTATATCGGGCTATTACCGTCTAAGTCTACTCTCCTATGATTTCGATTAGATGCTCAAGAATGTTTTTCATTTATAAATT
>CAZMMV010000058.1:0-8191 GCA_964567475.1 uncultured Tissierellaceae bacterium
GCTTCTGTTATGGATCTTAATAGTAGGAAGATAGTTGGATACTCTATGTCTAAAAATATAGATACTGCATTGGCTCTAAAGGCTGTAGATAATGCTTACAAACTTCAGAAACCTGCCGATGATCTAATTCTCAATAGTGACTTAGGAAGTCAATACACAAGTTATTATTTTGGGGAATATGTTAAGAAACATAAAATAGTTCATTCCTTTATATCTAAATTAACTATATAACAATAAATATAAACAAACAATAAAAACACTTGGGAACTAATAGTAGTAAAATCACCTGCTCCAAAATATTATAAGGTATAAACAGATAAATAAAACATTTATATCTTAGATTTGCTAAGTAGCATGAGCTCTATATTTATGTGGACTCATGCTACCTTATTTGTCTCTATTATAGATATTATTTATATTGTGTTTATCGTTATTATATTTATCTATAGAAGGATACGAATAAATATTTTTATGATAAAATTTCAATAATAAGCCTATGGAGGTGAAGAAATGATAATTGATACTCATTTACATGAAAGCAAATATTCTTCTGATAGTTTTTTATCTCTTACAGAGGCTATAGAAACTGCTAAATCTTTAGGTTTAGATGGAATATGCGTAACAAATCATGATAATAATTATTTAAAAAACGATATAGGTTCATCCAAAAAAATAGATGATATATTGGTCATTGTAGGATCAGAAATACTTACTTTTGAAGGGGATATATTAGTGTTTGGACTAGATAATATACCTCAAGATATGATTCATGCTGAAGAATTATTAAAAATAGTAGAAAAGAATAATGGAATAGCTATATGCGCACATCCTTTTAGAAATAACAATAGAGGATTAGGGGAACATATTAGAGTTGTAAAAAACAATCTTCATGGAATTGAGGCATTTAATGGCAGTACATTACCCCATCACAATCTATATGCATATGCTTTAGCTACAGAACTTGGTATTCCATGCCTCGGAGCTGGCGATGCTCATGTAAGCAAACAAGTGGGAAAATATGCTACTCATTTTAATCATTCTATTAGAGATGAAAAAGATTTTGTCCAAGCAATCAAAACAAAGGATTTTTATCCAGTAATCAGGAAAAATGAAGCATATAAAAAAATAGATATTTATCATGGCATTTAATTTTTAAAATAATATAGAATAAAGGAGAGATAAAAATGAAAAAGGTAATTGCATTATTATTAGTTTTAGTATTGTCTTTTAGTTTAGTTGGATGTGGAGAAAAGAATCCTACAACAGAGAATGATGTAAATCAAACTAAAGAAGATTCTTCTGAAGACAAGGTAGTAGACAAGCCTTTTGAAGGTGAAACTTTAAGTGTATTAGTTGCATATGGTGGAGCAGATAACTCATTCCCTGCTTTTACAGAAAAAACAGGAATTAAAGTTGAATTTTTAAGTATGTCTACAGGATCTGCACTTGCTAAGTTACAAGCTGAAGATGGAAAAACAGATGCTGATATTTGGTTTGGCGGCGGAGTAGACAGTTATTTAGGAGCTAGGGATTTAGGTTTCTTAGAAGCTTATAAATCACCAGAAGTAGAGGCTATAAATCCTCAATATGTAGATGAAGATGGATATTTTGCAGGTTTAGCATTAGTACCTGCTGGATTTATTGTAAATGACGATATATTAAAAGAAAAAGGTTTAGAAGTACCAAAAACTTGGGAAGATTTAACAGATTCAAAGTATAAAGGTGAGATAATAATGGCAAATCCTGCTATTTCAGGAACTCAATATGCTATTACAAGTGGTATTATCCAAGCTTTAGGTGAAGAAAAAGCTTGGGATTATTTTAAAAGATTAGATGCTAATATTGATTTTTATGCAAAAGGCGGTGGAGAACCACCAGAAAAAGTAAGTGCAGGAGAATTTGCAATAGGTGTAACTGCTATAACAGGTGGAACTTATAACTATGGAAAAACAAGTCCAACATCTGTAATTTATCCAGATGACATGATTCCTTGGACTCCAGCACCAATTGCAATATTTAAAAACACAGAAAAACTTGATGCAGCAAAAGTATTTGTAGATTGGTATTTATCTAAAGAAGGGCAAGAAGTATTAAGAGAAGCAGATGCTAGAATTATGTCTAGAGATGATGTAGATGCACCAGAATTAATGAAAGACTTAGATAAAAGTAAACTAATAGATTTCGATTTAGAATTAATGGGAAGTCAAAGAGAAGCTATACTAGAACAATGGATGGAGTTAACAGGTGATAAATAATTGTAATATAAAGGAAAGAGTAAAAAATGCTCTTTCCTTTGACTCTATTATAGATAGATTAATACTATGGACAATTATTATTAGTTTGCTAACATTTATTTTATACCCTATTTTAATGGTTATTTCCACTAGTTTTTATAGTAAGGGTATATTTACACTAGATAACTACAGAAATTTAATCAATCCTAGAATCTTAAAATTAATAAAAAATAGTATACTTGTTGTTAGTCTGTCCTCATTCTTGGGGGCAGTTATTTCTCTTTCTATAGCTTTATTTGCTTTTATGGGTAAAAGGAAGGACAAAATTTACAAAGCTATGCTTTTCGCAATGATATCACCACCCTTTGTTTCATCCTTAGCCTTAATTACTCTTTTTGGTCGTAGAGGACTTATTACTCATAATTTATTGGGCTTAAGTGTAAACCCCTACGGTTGGCAAGGAATTGTTTTGTTACAATCTTTGGGGAAAATCCCTCTAGGAGTTATTATGTTAATAACATCAATAAATGCAATAGACCAGAGACATATTTTAGCATCTAGAGATTTAGGAGCTACATCTTATGAAACTCTTAAGAATATATTGATTCCAGGAATATCTCCTACAATTCTTGCGGTTCTATTTTTAAATTTTACAATGAATTTAGCTGATTTTGGAACTCCTATTATTATAGGAGGAAAATTCAAAATGCTAGCTACAGAAACTTATATGACTATATTCTCTAGTGGAGACTTAGGAAAAGCTGCAGCCATGAGTGTGCTTTTAATACCGCCGGCAATATTAGCTTTTTTATTTTATAGAAAAAATATGGATAATATAAATAATAAATCTGAAGGGTCTAAAGCTCTTGGAAATATGGGATATAGTTTTGATGTTCCTTTGCCTTTGAAATACCTTCTAGGATTTATAACTATTTCTTTTTTTATTATAATAATATTAAAATATGGAAGTATATTTTTAACTGCAATATCTATAAATTCTTCTGGAAAAGTAATATTTACTTTAGAACATATAAAAAATGTTAAGGCATCACATATACCTTCTATCATAAGAAGTATTAACTTTGCTATAATAGCAGGAGTAGTTTCTTCTGTGTTAGGAATTTTACTATCATACTATACTCATAGAAGAAAAATAAAAGGAATGAAATATATAGAGTTTATATCAGCTTTACCATATATTATACCCGGAATATTTTTTGGATTGGGATATATAGTAGCTTTTAAAGACGAACCATTTTTACTTACAGGAACTACAGCTATTGTCATATTAAACACTACTTTCAGACATATATCTGTAGCAAATAAAGCTACTAATGCAGCTTTCACAACTATAGATACTCAGATAGAAGATTCTTCTAGGGATCTTGGCGCTTCACATTTCAGAAGCATTATAAGTATTATATTTCCTATGTTAAAGCCAGTATTTTTAACAAGTTTTATAAATACCTTTTCTGCAGCTATGACTACTGTGGGAGCCATTATATTTTTAGTTTCTCCTAGAAATGTAATCGCATCCATAGTAATGTTTAAAAATATAACTAATGGTGGATATGGTGAAGCATCTGTTATGGCTAGTATTCTGATTTTAATAACTGTAAGTATAAATCTAGTAGCTATAAGATTATTAGATAAGGGAGATATTTAAAATGTTTTTACAACTTAGAAATTTAACGAAATTATTTGATAAATATAATGGTATAGAAGGACTTAATTTAGATATAAAAGAAGGAGAATTTCTTACTATATTAGGTCCTTCTGGATGTGGAAAAACCACTACTTTAAATCTTATAGGAGGATTTTTAAAAGCAGATTCAGGGGATATAATATTAGAAGGAAAATCAATTTTAAATTTACCTCCTGAAAAAAGACCTTTATCTACAGTTTTTCAAAGTTATGCTCTATTTCCTCATATGAATTTAATTGAAAATATAAGTTATGGTATTCGTTTTTCTAGACATAAAAAAAAGAAAAAAGCCATGGAAATAGCTAAAGAATATATAGATATAGTAGGTTTATCTGGCTATGAAAAATCAATGGTTGGAAATTTAAGTGGAGGGCAACAACAAAGAGTTGCTTTGGCAAGATCTATGGCAACTAATCCTAAGTTATTACTTTTAGATGAACCTTTAAGTAATCTAGATGCTAGTCTTAGAGTTAAAATGCGAGAAGAATTAAAGGATCTCCAGAAAAAATTTAATATTACTATGATATTTGTAACTCATGATCAAGAAGAAGCCTTGAGTTTATCCGATCGAATAGTAGTCATGGATAGAGGGCATGTAGTACAAGTAGATACTCCTGAAAATATATATTTTTCTCCTAAAAATGAATATATTGGCTCTTTTATTGGGAAATCAAATATAATCGAAAACAACAGGGGAGAAAAAATATTAGTAAGACCCGAAAATATAAAAATGAATTTAAATCCCGATGGTGAATATATTGTGAAAAGCAAAATATTTATGGGACAATATACAGAATATAGAATTACAAAAGATGATATTTATCTAGATGTAAATTTAATGGGTAAAGATGCTATCGTTTTTAATACAGGCGATATTGTTGATATAGATTTTCTTCATGAAGTATCTATCTAAAATATTATATCCTTTAAAATCAACAAGACCTATGGATAGCAACTTTATCCATAGGTCTTGTTGATTGGTTCACTTCATTTAATATTATATATATTCATAAGAATAGTTTTATATTAATTGTATTTATTTCATATTTTTAATAACTCTTAAAAGATCAGCAAATACTCCATAAGCTGTTTGTTCTATTTCTGGTTCGTGTTCTACTATGGATACATCTCCCATTAAATCAGTACTTATGGTTACAACTGATGATGTACCTTTTATATTTGAATATATATTGTCTTTAGATACTTCCTGAGGTTTAACTCTTCCTATTACTTTTCCATTTTCTATAGAACCATGACAAATCAATTTTATTTCATTGCCTTTCTTAGTTGCTTCTTCTATTTGATCTTTTGTAATATCTTGAATTCCTTTCCTATCTATATCTACTGGAGTTGTATTAGCCCCCATCAGTACATTTAGTAGTACTGCCGTCTTTGCTGCAGCATCCCATCCTTCTATATCCATGGCTGGATTTGCTTCTATAAATCCTCTCTTTTTCCCCTCTACTATTACATCATCATAATCTTTTCCCTTTGCAAGTTCTTCTAATACAAAATTTGTAGTAGAATTTAATATACCATTAATCTCAGTTACTTTACAGAACTCTAAAGTTTCTTCTACTAAATTAAAAACAGGAGTACCATCCATTACTGTTGTTTCATAATAAAACAAAGATTGCTGTTTCTTAGCTAAATCTCGCAATTCCTCATATGCCCAGGCAATTGGACCTTTGTTTGCAGTTATTGCATGCTTTTTTCTATTAAGTGCCGTCTTAATATGATCTATGGCTGGTTGACCTGTAAATATATTAATAGGCGTTAATTCCATTATTACATCATAATCTACTGTTTGAGCAATCTCTATTGAATTTAATGTAGAATAATCTTCTCTTTTATCATCAAATTTATTTAAATCTTTCATATTTAGTAAAACTGATTTTAAATCAATACCAGTTTCATTTACTATACTACCTCTACTTCTTGTAGATATTGCAACTACTTGTGGGTCACATTTATATTTGGCTATTATATCCTGCCTTTTATCAATTAATAATTTTGCAAATGCTTGACCAGCATCTCCAAAACCTAGCATTGCAATTTTTAAGTTTTTAATCATTTTATCTCTCCTTTAAAATTTATTTATATTATATCATATCACATTAGATTTTAAAACTCTTGTCTATAAAAACAGTTAACCCCTTCTAAGTAACAAAATAGTTACTATAAAAATGGGTTAAAACTATTAAACAAAATTAAAAACCACAACTATTAACTTCAATAATTGTGATTTCTCTTTATTTTTTAATTACATTTTATAAATATCTCAATCCATTTAATATTTGTTCTAATATATATAAACTTCCATCATATCCAAAAATAGTTTTAGGAGATACATCTATATATCCTAAAGAAGGTAGATTTATCTCAATTGCAGAAAAGGTCTTACCTTCCAATTTTAATTGGGCAATAGTATTACCATCAGCCAGCAATATATCTGTATCAGTATTTATTATTTCATTTTCCAAAGCATCTAAACTATTTATCTCTTTTAAATATTTATATAATTTTTCTTTAAACTCATCATCACTATCTTCAGCAAAACTTATGGCTGCTGGTACCATTCCCAGATAACTACTAAGCCACTTAGTAATTGCATATACCATAGATGCTTCCCCTCTTATTGAAAACAAACTTCCCTTAGGTAGTCCAGTCAATGATGAAAATCTAGATATATATAAATATGCCCTTGCTCTAATTTTCTCCAGTTCTGTTATTTTTATACTATCTTCTAATTTAAAAAAATCACAAACTTGATTAATAAGACTATCTGTAGCATGAAAACCTATTGGTGGTCCTTCTTTAGCTATTATAAAAGGAGTTCCAAACATTTCATTTAGTTTTTCAGCTGTTCTTTTACCATACTCAGGAAATATTACTATATTTAAATCTGCTTTATTTATCTTTTTTAAATCTTCAACACTATCTCCAGCCCCTATAGCTGATATAATATTTATATTATAATAAGCTAATATTTCTTTTATACTTTCATAATTCATATCATAGTGTTTTTGATAAATATTTATTCCTAGCAAATTTACATTCATGCCTTCTAAATCTTCCATTGAATAATCCAAACTATCTATAATCTTAAGTATTGCATCTTGAAATCCTGTTCCATAGCTAGTAGAATATCCTGTACTTTCAATAGATACATAAGGTATATCTTTTACTTTTCTTCTAAGAAATCCATTTAAATCATCTCCTATAAGAGCTGGTCCAGGAGAATTAATTATAGATATTAGCTTATAGTTCTTTTCTAATATATTGTCTATTATCTTTTCTAACTTTTCACCGCTACCATATACATAATCATCCCTAGCTAAGTAGGTGCAAGGAACTCTAGCTTGTCCAAAGAAAAACTCCTCATTATATTGAGTAGGATCAAATGATACACTTCTAATAAACTGATTGTCACTAATAGCACTATGATAAAATTTACATCCAGTAGGTCCATTTAATATAACACAAGCATCCCTTATCCCCTCTATGGCAAAAATTGAACCTGTAAGACTATCTGGAGAAATATTTTTTGAAAAGTTCTTCATCTGCTTTCCACCCTTCTTTTAATTTTCTTGTAAATAGCTCACTCCACTTTTTAGCAAAAGCTAATCCACTAAAAAAGCCAATACTTGGAGATAAAGGTATTGTATCAGAGTAATAATCCCCTCCAGTATCTGGTGAAGAATAATTTGTCAATAATATATCTGGTTTTATTTTATTTATATCTTCTAATTTATTAGTCATATCATAGTTATCTTTAAACTCTAGTATATTATCCATATATTTTGTATCAAATGTATCTTCTTGAGAAAAATTTAATAATCCTAGATACTCTATACTCATTCCTAAATCTATAATTGTCTTAAGTACCCAGTCAATATCCTGATTGTAGCATAAAATCATAACCTTTTTTCCCTGTAAATTTTCTTTATATTTTTTTATTTCATCTTCATATCTTTCTTTATAGTCTTTTATTATTAAGTTATATAATTCTTCTTTATGAAAATATTTACATAAACTGTAAATCCAACTAATAGTATCATCATAACCTACAGGAAAAGGCTTATGGAAAAATTCAACATCATAATCTCTTACCAAAAAATCTCTTATATTTCTTCCCATATAATCATCATAGGCTAATAAGTTTAATCCAGCCTTTTTAAAATTTACAATGCTAGCATAATCCGTATTATTTATAAATCTACAATTGATACTAAGACCTAAACTTTCTAAT
>CAZMMV010000058.1:8291-11034 GCA_964567475.1 uncultured Tissierellaceae bacterium
ATAATCCGTATTATTTATAAATCTACAATTGATACTAAGACCTAAACTTTCTAATATATCTTTAACAAAATTATAATTATAATTAGTACTGTTTGCTACTGGTTTCTCTCCGATTATATTTACTAAATTATCTTCTTTCTCAACATTCTTATCTATTAATTCTTTTGCTATTTCAGAATATGCTATTAAAATTCCCTGCAAGTAATCTCCTGTAATGTTTCCATCTGTTATTATTGGTATTATTCTTATACCTTCTTCTTCTAAACTTCTTACATCTTCTACATTGTCTCCAATAATACCACTGGGACAAGTTGTAAGTACAAATATTACTTTTGGCTTATTCTTTTTAATCTCTTTTACTTTATTTAATAGATTGTCTATTCCACCAAATATCATTACATTTTCATCCATCTCTGAAGAATAAAAAGGAGGTGATGTCTGAATTGCTAGTGTAATTCCTCTTTCTAATAAGGTTTTTCTAGCCAATGAAGATATATTCTGATATGTAATATGAGCACAACTATTTGGTCCATGTGATATTGTTGCACTTTCTTTTATCTGAGTAGTAACTCCTGCTGCACCTGAATATGCACAACCATGTAATGGCTCTTTATGAATTACATTTTTTGAATATATTTGTATTTTCTTTTTTTCCTTTTTATCTTCTTTATGATCCTCTTCTTCAAATGCTTTTTTTACATTTATCTTTGAACTTTTTTCAGTAAGTAAAACCTTTTCTTCCAATAAATTTGTATCTATAGGCTGAGCCTCATAAAGATTTTCTTGAGATATTATTAGATTTGATAGATCATAAAATATTTTTGCAATATCTGAATCTGGATATTTCTCAACTACACATTTCTTTTCTCTTTCACTTATACCAAACAACTCACTTCTGGGTATCTTGGCTACTATAGGCAATTTTACCGCTTGACTAAATCTTTCTAACCTTCCATCTTCATCCTCTAACCCTCTTGCATTATAAATAATTCCTCCAAGCCTATTAGTCCCATCATCATAGTTCTTGACCCCTCTTAATATATTATTTGCAGCATATATAGACATAAATTCTCCACTAGTTACAACATATATTTTTTTCGCATATTCTTTTCTAATAGGAACTGCAAATCCACCACAAACAACATCTCCTAGAACATCATAAATTATTCCATCATAATTTTTATCCTTTATGCCTAATTTATCCAACAACTCAAATGTAGTTAGTATACCTCTACCCGCACATCCTACGCCTGGTTCTGGACCCCCAGCTTCTACACAATGAACTCCATAAATCCCTTCATAAACTATATCTTTTAAAGAGTAATCCTGGGGATTAGTCCTCTTTATATAGTCTAGTACTGATTCAATTAAAACACCATTTAGTAAAAGTCTAGTAGAATCCTGTTTTGGGTCACAACCTACTTGTAGTATGTTTTTCTCGATTTTCCCTAGACCAGCAGAAATATTAGCTGATATTGTTGATTTACCTATGCCACCCTTTCCATAAATTGCAATTTCCATAATAAACCTCCCTATCTTCTATCCTTTAGTTTATTATATCACTTGTCATACTTGAATAAAATATTAAGAAATAAAAGCCTTGATTTTTTTCAAAATCAAGGCTTTTGTCTTATTAAATTAGTTATTAATTTTATACGCAATGGTTTAAAGGTCCACTAGCTGATCCTAAGTCTAGTCCTGCCCTTAAAGCCCTTGTAATATATGCTTTAGCATTTTTTATACTTTCTTCCATGCTCAAACCTTGTCCAAGATTACATGCAATTGCAGAAGATAGTGTACAACCTGTACCATGATTATTAGGATTATCTATTCTATCTGCATTAAACCATATAAAATCACCTTTAAAATAGAGTAAATCATCTGCACTATCTGCTAAATGTCCTCCCTTTACTAGAATATAACAATCTAATGTTTTTGAAATTTCCTCTGCAGCTTTTATCATATCTTTTTTATCTTCAATTTTTAATCCACTGATACCTTCTGCTTCAAATATATTTGGTGTTATAAGATCTGCCATAGGCAGTAGCTCTCCTTTTAATGTATCCATAGCATCTTCACTCATTAGATGATGTCCACTAGTTGAAAACATAACAGGATCTACTACTATGTTTTTAGCATTATATTCCTTAAGCTTCTTACAAATCATCTTAATAATCTCTACTGAAGATACCATACCAATTTTTACTGCATCTGGAAAAATATCTTTAAATATACAATCTAATTGTTGTCCTAGAAATTCTGGACTTGTTTCATCAATACCAAATACTCCTCTTGTGTTTTGCGCTGTCAATGCTGTTATAGCGCTCATAGCATACATTTTATGAGCTGTAATAGTTTTTATATCTGCTTGTATCCCTGCTCCACCACTACAATCTGAACCTGCTATAGTTAAAACTTTCTTCATCAAAATTCCTCCATCCTTGTGAAATTTAATTTTCAACTACTTCCTTAGCTAATCTAGATAACTCTTTTGTAGCTCCATAAATATCTTTTTTAGCAAATATTGCTGATATACAACAAACACCATCTATTCCAGTGCCTTTTAAGCTTGAAATATTTTTTTCATTTATTCCTCCAATTGCTACAACTGGTATAGAAATAGACTTACAAATTTCTTTTATGATATCCATAGACACAAAATCTGCTTCCTCTTTGGTATTAGTTTTAAATACAGCCCCCACGCCTATATAATCTGCTCCATTTTCTTCAGCTAATTTTGCAG
>CAZMMV010000059.1:0-10864 GCA_964567475.1 uncultured Tissierellaceae bacterium
TCATTAATTTAAACAAATTTAAGCAAACAAAATAATCTTAGGCCTTTATATTTAGATATCTTTAACTACTTTTAGTGTATAATTAAAGTACTAGCAATTACTTGGAGGAGATCAGATGAGTCAACTTACACTTGAATATATAGTGAAAAGGGTAGAAGATATAGAATCACTACCTTATACAATAACTAAAATTATTAGCCTTGCAGATAATCCTAATTCAAATATTCATGATATGGAAAATTTGATATTAAAAGACCAAGCCTTAACTACAAAAATATTACGTCTTGCTAACTCAACTCACTACGGCTATGCAAGAAGAATAAGTACAATATCAGAAGCAACAATACTCCTTGGTTTTCAAGCTATAAAAGGAATTGCATTAGCTTCAACTGTTAAACCCTTTTTAAAGAAAGAATTGAAAGGCTACTCCTTAGAAAAGGATTTTTTATGGACTCAATCTCAAACCTGTGCCATAATATCTAGATTTATAGCTAGAAAAATTAAATATACTAATCCTGAAGAAGCTTATATTGCAGGACTACTTAGGGATATTGGTAAAACAATATTAAATGAACAAATGCTAAAAGAATATAATGAAATATTAGAAAAAGTAGTAAAAGAAAATATTTCATTCCTAGATGCAGAAAGTGAAATTTTAGGATTTGATCATGCTGAAGTTGGGGAAAAGGTGGCCACCAAATGGGGCTTCCCTCAAAGTTTAGTAGAAGCTATCGGATACCATCATACTCCCGACTTATCCAGCTTAAACCCTATTTTGGTGTCTATAGTTCATATTGCTGATGCCATCACTATGATGATGGGAATAGGTTTAGGATTAGATGGTTTACAATACAATATTTCAGAAACTGCTTTAAAAAACCTAGATTTAAGTGAAATGGATATTCAAGATATAATTTCTGATGTAACTGATCTAATTTTAGATGAAGATAGTTTCTAATATCAAAAGTAATAATCAAGGCCCCTCAAGGGGCCTTTTAGTTACAAGCAATACTGACAAATTTATTTATATATCTTCTAAATTATTAAATTTGATATTTTTTAGCGAAATAAGGTTTTTGCTATTAATTAAAGCTACTGCTATAATAATAGTAATATAAATAATAAATCTAACTTTTTTATACTAATAAGAGGTGAAACAATGAAAAAAACTTGTATTAAAAGATCTAAAACATTTATAAAAGACTTACTATATCGACTTAAAAAAGATAATGTAACAGCAATGGGAGCTCAGGTATCATATTATTTAGTATTATCTATTTTTCCATTCCTTATCTTCTTTCTAAATGTTTTAAGTTATACTCCCTTAGCTAGAAATGATATATTACATAACTTTATAATATTTTTACCTGCAGACACTCAAAGACTCATGTCTAATTTATTAGTTGAAACCATACATAAAAGTAGCGACACTCTACTATCTTTAGGTGCAATCACTGGTATATGGGCAGCTTCAAAAGGATTAATGGCTATTATACGTTCATTAAATAAAGCCTACGACGTTGAAGAAAAGAGAAATTATATAGAACTTAGAGCATTGGCTATACTATTTACCTTAGCCCTATTAGCTCTGCTAGTTATGGTTCTTTCTACATTAGTATTTGGTGAAGTATTGGGAAATAAATTATTTACTTTTCTAGGTATGACTAAAACTTTTATAGTTTTTTGGCAATATTTTAGAATATTAATATCATTAGGATTTATGATTTTAATATTTACTTTGTTATATAAATTTAGCCCATCAATTAGAAATGGTAATAAAATAAGCTTTAGACACACATTACCTGGAGCAATATTCGCCTCAATCGGATGGATATGTACATCCTTTTTATTTTCCTATTATGTAAATAACTTTGCAAACTATGGAAAAACCTATGGAAGTTTGGGAGGAATTATAGTACTTTTAATATGGCTATATCTAAGTAGTATCATCATCATAACCGGTGGAGAAATCAATGCAACCATAAGATCAATGGATGAGTAAAGTTAAATACTTTTCTCATCCATTATTATTCTGCCACCGTGAACTACCTTTCCTTCTTCAATTCTCAACTCCCAAAATATAGGGAACCTTTGGCTTACTTCCATTTTTATAATCTCAGGTGCTGCAAAACAAATCAATTGAAAATTAAGCTTATCTGCTATTTCAAATATAGGATCTAGAACATGCCTACCAGAAGCTTGACCAAAGGGATTATCCAATAAAAGTATAGTAGATGGATTTTCATTTCCTATATGTTTTTTCTTAAAACTCATAATCATCATAGTTACAAAGGTAGTCACAGAAAGAGTTTGACCGCCGCTTCCCTCTGTAGATATACCTTCCCCTTTATTTATTGCCTCCCAAGTAGCATAGTGCTCATCCCTAGCACTAGCATATCTAAATTCATTCTTTTCAGTCATCTTATAAACTAACAATACTGGATATCTACCCTGCAAAGCCTTTGAAAATATAATATTATCTGCCATTAATGTCTCAATAAATTTATCATCTAGTTTTTCAATATTTTTATTTTCTTCAATAATCTTAGATATAGATTGGATAAAATATTCTTCTAATAAATAACGTACTTCTTCTGTTTCCTTAGGCAATCTTTCCTTCCCCTTTAACCTTACTAAAGGAAATACATTATTATTTTCATTAACATAATTCATACTAGAAACCATATCCTTTAAAGTTTCAATGATTTTAATTACATATATCGCAGCTCTATTAGTCCATTGTTTCATAGCTTCCTCTGCTTTTTCTTTATCCCTAGATAAACTGATTAATTCTTGATTAAAATGATTTTTCATACTTTTAAATGAGTCCCTATTATTTCTAAAATTATTTAAGTTGGCTTCACTTACTACCCTACTTAATTTCTCCTTTAATTTATCTTCTTCCAACTTTAATTCTATTCCCTTTAAAAATTCAATTCTAAAGCTTTCTCCTTCAATCTTAGAACTCTTAATATGAACTTTATTTGTTTCCAAATCTTCCATCCAAGTATCTACTACTAAATCCAAGTTATTTAATATCTTATCCTTTAAAATCTTATCCATCTTTCCTTTAGTAAAATCTAATTCAGGATTATGGCTTACTTTGCTTAAATTTAATTCTAATTTATCCTTATTCGATTTATACTTTTGCAAATTAATACTACAAGCTTCTATAAACTTTTTATTTGATTTTAAATCTTCATTTACATTATTTATTTCCTTTGAAATATTTTTAATTTCTAAAACAAAGGGTGCTTTTTTATGACTACTCAGTACATCATTTTCTATACTATCTAAATTTTTCTTTAAAGCTAAAAGCCTTCCACTTAAATTATCAATATTTGACTTTATAATCTCTACTTTCTTCCTTATTTCTTCTATATTTTTATTTAATTCTTTTATTATTATATTTATCTCAACTAAAGGAAGACTTAGATTCTCATATTCCTTCCAATTTTCTCTTATATCTTTTAAATCCTTTTTATATCTTTCTAGATCCTCACTATAATGTTGTAAGTCATTATCTAAAACAGCTAACTTTGAATTTTTACTATTTATATCTCTTTCAATAGCTTCCCTTTCATCTAATATCAAATTTAAATCATTAACTAGCAAATAAAAATCAGGAATATTAAAGGTTCTATAAGACTTATCTATATTGACTTCATATTCTGCTTCCTTATAAATGGTCTTTATTCTTTTTATTATATTTTCTATATTTACTTTCCACTTATAATAACTATCCCTAATTGCATCTTGTCTATCTCTTGTCTCCTCAATACAATCATCTATATCTAAAATATGTCCTTTTATCTCTTTTAATTCTTCCCTTACACCATTTATTAATATTTCTTTTTCCCTTAATTTATATAAACAGTCTACATAATCCTCCATAAGTCTAGTTTTTTCATTTAAATTATCTAAATCAACCTTGTTTTCTCTTACACTTTCTTTATTTATATTTAAGTTATTTTTCAAAATAGATAGTTCTTCTTCATATTCTACAATAATATTTGATTTTTCTAAGATTAAACTATCCAAGTCTCCTAATTCTTTATTTAAATCAAAAACCAATTCTCCCCTATTAACTAATTTTAATTCTTCTCTAATATTTTCAATATTATTTATATCTTCTACTATATTTAATTTTACACTAGCTAATTTATTAAAATCCACTTCAAGCCCATATTTCCATTCATTATAAATTTGTTTATCGGCAAACTTATCTGCATTATTATTAATATAATTAAAATTACTTAAAGTATTTTCATTCATTTCACTTCTTATAAAAATAGGAACCATATTATTTAAAAGAATATCCTTATTAATATTCTTTTGGATTATATCCCAGTCTTTTTCATTGCTAATAACTAGAGAATATATAAATCCATTATTGTTTCTTAAAATCTTTTGCCTTCCCTCTTTATTTAAATTTATTAAATATTCCGTACCAGTTTCTACATGAATATTCAATCTTTCTATTTCATTTTTCAAGAAAACAATATCCTTATTTGGAATAAAGTAATCCTCTGTATTTAAAGATTTATGAATGTTTTTCTCCCATATGTTTCTTTGGATTTCCTCTAAAGTCTTTTTCTTAGAAAGATATAAATCCTCCAATTCCTCTAATTTTCTAAAAAACCAGGATTTATCTAATAAACTTCCATCATAATTCTCCATTAATAGTTTGGAAATATTTCTAGCCAATTCTAGTTCTCTTATTTCTTGTAATTTAATCTTATCTTTTAATTCCCTAAACTCTCTTTTTTTCTCTATTAATATATATTCTACTTTATTCTTATCCTCATTTATATGATTTATTCTTTTTTCAATAGATTCCCCTTTATGATTTAACTTAACTAACTGTTTTTCATAATTCGCCTTAGAAAGAGTCAAATCCTCTAGAATTCTCTCTGGAAATTCTAGACTCATAGCATCATAATCCTTTTCTAACTTTTCTCTCTTGTTTCTTAAGTTTTCCTTTTCCAACTCAAATTTATTTATTTCGTTTTCAAGTTCTTGTCTTTTATCTTTATATTTATTTTTCTTATTTTTTCCTTCTTCTATTATTCCATTTCCATAGTTTATATATCCATGATATTGAATTTCATCATCAGCCCATTTGCTTTTAGTCTTTTCCCATTCCAATGCAAGTTTATAGTCCAATTCCTCTGCCTTTTCTTTGATGTCTTTCATATCTAGAGTCTTTATTAGAATTTGTTTTTCTAATTTAGTATTTTTAATTTTTTCTTCCATTTCCTTTTTATAATGGAGTATTTTATTTATATTATAAAGTATTAATTCTTCATTTTTTTCTTTTAACTTTTCCTTGTTTGCTCCATATTCTTCATTAAGCTTTTCAACTTGATTTTCTATTTCTAAATAATCATTTCTTTCCCTATTATAAATAAGATTATCCCTTTTAAAATTTAATTCTGTCCTTTCACCTTCTGCCTTTTTATAAGAATTACTCCATTTTTCTATTTCATCAGATAATATATTTACTTGATCTTTTAAAATATAAAAAATATCATTGCCTTCATCTATTAATCTATCTCTACGATCTATAAATCTGGCACCACTATCTGCATTTTTTATTAAAGGATCAATACTTAGAGTCAATTCTCTATAGTCGTTTTCTCTTTTTAATAAAATCGGCAAATCCTTAGTTATAGATAAATTGCTTTTAAACATTTTTATTAAACTATTCCCATCTTCACTAGAATAATTTCTAATATTTTCACTAATAGCAGGAATAATCACCTTGTCAAAAATAGATTTATTATCACTAGCATTGCTAAAATAATTACTAATACCACCCTCAGATTTATTTATTTTCTTTAATGTAATCCATTCATTTCTGTTTATTCCTCTACTTTGTAAATATCTATAATAGTCTGAGTCCTTCCTCTTTCCACTACTTTGATTATATTTAATAAAATCCCTTTTATTTTCATTTAAAAAATTATCAAGATCCTTTAAGTCAACAGCTTCTTTATTTTTTTCATCATATAATGGGAGATTTTCTATATTATAATATCCATTATTATCGTGTTCATATGTATATAAAAAATAAGATAGGCCTGTTTTTTCTTCATCTTCTGTACTTGTATTTTTAATTATTGACTTTACAGCTATACCAGTAATTAATCTTTTCTCTGGAATAGTGTCTAATACCCATTCTAATACAACGTGAAAAGTAAATGACTGCAAATTGTTTCTCTTGTCATAAAACATGGATATAACCTGATTACCATTATTCTTTCCCCATTTTGTTTCTGGTAATAACAATTGAAATATAAGCTGCATCATGACACCTTTTCCACCACCATTTTTAAAGGTAAAAAGACTATGATCTGGCTTTCCGCCCTTAGTTAAATCAAAGATGGAGTTTTCATGTTCTTTTCTTAAACCATCGTATTTACATCCAGTAAGTCTTATTTTAGACAACTTAGCCATTGTTTTTCTCCTTTCTAGTAATTTTAATCAATTCCATAATTTCCTCATATCTATCTCCTCCATGATATAGATAATCTAGTCTCTCATAAAGTTCATTTTTAGGAATTATCTTAGATTCTTCATGTAAATTTATAATAAGATTTTCATACTCTAAAGGCTTTAAAGCCTCATTAATAAAGCCTAATCTTGTCTGTGGAGAAAGGCTAAATCCACTTCCATCCTTTTTAAGTCTAGAATGAGACATTTCAACAGTCCACAAATGATGAATTTCATCTATATTAATGGCAAAATCCTCTGAAAAATCCTCATCTATATTTCGTTTTTTCCATGTATCTAATGTCTCTGTAATAACTTCCTCTAATTTATAATAAGATATACTTGCATCTTCTATTCTAAAATTAAAATTATTTTCCCTATCAATTTCAGCTAAATATATAGAAATAATAATATTAGCTAAATAAAAATGCTTTTTCCTATTTAATCTATTAAACTTTTCCTTCATCTGAGTATAAGTAGTTGCAAACATAGAATTTTCCTTTTCAGACACTAAATGAAGATTTTCCCTAGTAGAGAATACATGTAATCCTGCTTCCTTAGCCATAAGGTTGACTATTTCCCTAACCTGATTATTATCTCCATATTCAGAAGCTAATACATCATTTAGGGGAAGAATCCTATTATCTAATAAATGAAAAAATAATTCACTTCCAAGTCTAATATCTTCACTAATATAAGCCATCTTCTCACTCCTCTATATAAATTGTATATGGAGATATAAATAACTTCTTCCATTTAAATTTTTCTTCCGTATTTTCTAATCTAGAAAGAATTTTTTTCCCCTCTAGGGCTTCTATATCTGAATTTTTTTCACATAGAAGCTGAAATACCTTAAGCCTTGCATCTTTTCCACTATAAACCTTTTTAAGAACCACTGGAGAAATTACAAACATCATAAAAAGATCAATATTTTCCCTTTGACTTAACCACTTAGCACTTTCTTCTTCATTTTTTTCATTTAAATCTAAAATAGAAAAACTATTATAATTCAAAAGAGAGATAAATATTTCTTCCCACAATTCTACTATTAATTCCCAATCTGTATCTTTAAAATCCCAACTTTCCTGTATTATATCTACTTCATAGTCTTTAATTTTTCTTCTATATTTAGTTTTCTGTTCTGCCCAAGCCCAGTTTAGTGGATAGATAAATTCAACCCTAGGAGAAAACAAAGGAGATAATATAAATTCTAAATCTTCCATTTTATTTAATCCGTTTTTAACTATATTTTCCATCCAAACATCCTTTTTAAAGCTTAAATTAGAAATCTTCCAAAAACTCTCTGGATGATTTGTCCTTATTCCTAATTCCAAAGCTAAGTTTTCAATTACATACTTAGCTAGATTATCATGTAAAGACCTAGCTCTTTGAAGCTTTTCAAACATCTCCTCTGCCTCTGCCTTTTTATCCTCCGGCAAAGAATCATATCTAGATTTCCAGGCAAACATCTTTTGAAACAAATCCTGCTCTTCCTCAAACTGTTCCCTTATTTCTTTTTCAGATTTTTCTCCCCTATTGCTTCTATTAAATATTGTATTTTGGGGATTTCTAATAATAGATCTTCTATATTCCTTTTCCCTATTAATTAAAGTCCGTACCCTAGCAATTAAACCATCTATACTATTATTAGCCTTAGATAAATTTCCACTCTTAATTAGTTGCAAAGTATAAAACTGCTCTAAATCAAAACCAAACTCCTCCAGTATTTCCCTTGTAATAAATATCATTTCCTGACTTTCTTCACTTAACATATAAACAGTGGAACCACCATGTTCCCAAAGACTATTCTCCCTATCTATGGTAAAATATCTGAATTTATAATCTTCCTTATGGCCTTTATCCTCATTAAATATTTTTGTATTAAAAGCCTCCTGCTTAGTAGGTTCCCTATACCAAAGAGTTCCATCTACTATTCTCTCAACCATTTCACGACTACCTTCAAGATTCATATCCTTAAGGATTTTCTCAGTTATAAAAATCATATCATTCCTAGTCCTGTTAGGATTTTCATTGAGTTCCCTTTTAAATATATTTTGTATAAGAAGAAATGATATCTCATGGGCACATTCATTTAATTCCCCCAACTCCATACCTGAACCTAGCATACGAATAGGAATTAGCTTTTTCATTCTATTGTAAAATCCCTTTTCTATAATCATTCACTCACCTCAATAAATATTCATAATCTATTAATTCCTGGGGTATTCTCAAATCCTTATCCCATATATCTTGAAGCTTTTTAATACTACTTAATTCCAAATACTCCCCTATCTCTTCTAAAAAACAATCTAAATAAATTTGATCCTTCCTCTTACTTTTTTTCTTATATTGCCTATTACATATATGGATTAAATGAGAATAAGCTTCCTTTTGTAAACTAATATCTATATCCTCATATCTAGCTTTCAACCTAAAAAATATACCAAAACCTTCTGAATCAATATCTCCAAAATAAAGAACCTTTATCTTAGAAACATCAGCTATTTCTTCCATAAAAGAAAAACTATTCTCTATTTTATTTCCTCCACCATAAATTAAAACATCTGGTTTAAATCCAAATATAGGCCTTCCCTCTTCTGCCATTCTTTTATACGAAAAAAATGTAGAATGATTTTCTAAAATAATTACCCTTTTTATATCCTTAGTACCTCTATTCCAATATATAAACATTTCTCCATACTTTTTCATCTTTAAATCATCATAAGATAACTTAAGCCTTTTTAAAATTCCATATTGACCCTTAAGACTTTCTTTTCTATCCGTAAGATACTTTTCATCATAAAACAATTCCAAGCTTCTCTCCTCTACACTAGCCCATTTCCTTGTATCCCTAGATTTTAAAAACTTATAAATATTTTCTATATATTCCCATTCTAACTGGGTTTGATATCTTGGATTATTTACATAATAATTAAAATTTAAACAATCAGATAGATGCAACATCTTTGATCTATCCCAATTAAACTTTTCTTCTTCCAGCACAATTTCCCATTTAAGTTTTAATGGTGGATTAAATCCATTGTAATCAGAAGACTTTATTGGCCTAATAAGATTATCTTCCTGGAACTTATTTATCCATTTAGCAAGTTTTATATATCCGCCATTTTCTAAATACTTGCTGCTACCTTTATAGCTATTAATTATGCAAGATTCTAAATCCTCTAGAAAAAATCTCTTCCTATTTTTCTTTTTAACTTCAATTATAAACTTATTTATCTTTTTATCCATTTTATCTCCTTTAACTTATTAAAATTATCCATCTTAGTCATTATTAAATCTATATCAATCTCCTTAAAACCTATTTTCCTGTAAAGTTGTAAGGCCCTCTTATTCTCTCCAGTAACTAATAATGATACCTTATGTATATTATACTCTTTTAACTCCTTAATACATGACTTCAATAAGTAAGAACCTAGACCTTGACCCCTATACTCCTTCAATATAGCTATATCATAGCAATAAGCTAAAGATAAATTTTTTCTTAACTGTACTGTAACTGATCCTATAGCTTTATTTTCTTTTTCTAATATATATATAATAATAGAAGAATCCTTTAATGTCTGCATTAAAGAATAATCTCCTAATTCATCAGCAAAAGCATCATATATAATTTTTTTGTAATTAAGTTCATCTTCCTTATTTGCCCTTCTAAAATTCAAGCCTAAGCCTACATCAAAAATAAAATCTATATCATCTAATAACAACTCCATTTACCAAGAATACATAGAAAGATTAAAGCCTCTTTTTTCTGCAAACTCAACTCCATTAGTTAACCTCTTCTTTACAAAACCCTCTACTACCTTTACATCTTTCATATTAGCAAATTCGTAGATTTTATTGTATAAAATAGACCCTAATCCTTTATTCCTATACTCTGGAGAAACCACTACATTTAAAGTAGCCTGATCACTATACACAGGATTAATCATAGAAGTAGCTAGCCCTGCCAGTTTTTCTCCATTGAAAGCTAAAAATATGCCTTCACTGACATTTTCAATAACATAATCAAGCCATTCATCAGTTAAGGAATATCCTAGATCGTCTTCTTTATTTATTTCTTCTATTAATTTATATATACTATTTTTATAACGTTTTTTTATATTTGTTATTTTAAAATTCAATATTAATCACTCCTATAAATCTTTATACTATACTATATATCGACAAATTGCCCAAATCAATTAATGTAAACAATGGAAAATTTAATGCGACAGGCTAAGCCTGTCGCATTAAATTTAATCATACATTATAAAATCAATATTTACTTATTAAAACTTAACTTGAGATACAATGCCTTTTAATTTATCTGATATTTCTTTATTCTTTTCCATTATATTGTTTATATTAG
>CAZMMV010000060.1:0-6082 GCA_964567475.1 uncultured Tissierellaceae bacterium
GATTTAGGATTTTCTTCAGCAAAGACTTATGATTTAGAAGTATGGATGCCTAGTTATGGAGGATATGTAGAGATTTCAAGTTGTAGTAACTTTGAAGACTTCCAGGCAAGACGTGCAAATATAAGATATAGAAGAGAAGATACAGGAAAAGTTGAACTTGTTCATACTTTAAATGGTTCTGGTCTAGCAGTAGGCAGAACAACAGCTGCGATTTTAGAGAACTATCAAGAAGAAGATGGTTCAGTTACTATTCCAGAAGTATTAGTTCCTTATATGAGAGGTTTAAAAAAGATAGAGAAAAAGTAATTTTATCAAGATCTAAATTAGATAAGTTATATATAAGTCAAGATTTATAAAACTAGTGAATAATCAATAGAAAATAGTGAACAATCAATAGTAAGAACTATTGATTGTTCACTATTTTTGTATTTACAAGTAATTGATAGGGGAGCTTAATATGAAAAAACTAAGATTTATTTTAATTGCTTTATTAACAGTATCTTTAATATTAACAGGATGCAATTCCAATCAACTTTTAAATGAGGAGAAATTAGCTTCACAGGATTTATTAGTTGAGGATTTTAATGGAATAGATGAATCAAAATTGACTCTATATAATATAGATCTTGAATTAGATACAAAAGAGATGTCTTATAAGGGGAAACAATATGTTAATTATGTAAATAATACAGATAGGGATTTAGAAGAAATATATTTTCATGTTTATCCTAATGCTTTTAGGGATTTTTCAACAATTCCAGTTTTATTTGATACTAGAGATAGTATTAATCAGAAGAATTATGTTCCAGGATATATTGATATTAAAAGAATTTCTAATAACAAAAAGGATTTAAAATGGAATGTTGAAGGTGATAAGGATACTATACTTCATATTGATTTAGATAAAGCTCTGAAAAAAGGTAAAAGTATAGAATTATACTTAGAGTATAAAGTTAAACTTCCAAGTACAAAGGATAGATTTGGATATCATGATAAGGGTGTTAATCTAGGAAATTGCTATCCTATTGTAGCAGTTTATGATGAAGATGGGTGGAATTTAGATCCATATAAGGAATTGGGGGATCCTTTCTATAGTGAAGTATCTAATTATAAATTAAATATAAAAGTTCCTAAGGAAATGGAAATAGCCACTTGTGGAAAGATATTATTAGATAGAGTAAAGGGAGATAAAAGGACTTATGAAGTTGAAGCTAATTTGATTAGAGATTTTGCTTGGGCAGCAAGTGAGGACTTCAAGATAAATAAAAGAGTAGTAGATGGAACTGTAATTAAGCTTTATTCTATTGTTAACAATTCAAGATTTATAGAAAATAGCTTAGATATAGGAGAAAAGGCAATAAGAAACTTTAATAAGGTTTTCGGTAAATACCCCTATGGACAATATTCAATAGTAGTTACAAAATTCCCCTCAGGAATGGAATATCCAGGGATAGTCTTCATATCAGATCAGTATCAAACATTAGATCCACTAGAAACAGTCATAGTTCATGAAACAGCTCATCAGTGGTGGTATGGTCTTGTAGGTAATGATCAAATAGATGAAGCCTGGCTAGATGAGAGTTTGGCAACATATTCAGAAGTTATATATTTTAAGGAGCTATATGGAGAAGACAGAGCTAAAGAACATTATGACAATATAAGATATGGATATGAATATGCAGTTGACTATCTAGCTAATGATAAGCTAGTTAACAAAACTTTATCTAAATTTACTGATTGGAATGATTATGGAGCTTTGGCCTATAATAGAGGTGGTATGTTTTTACACAGGATTAGAGAAGAATTTGGGGAAGATGTATTGTACAATATATTAAATGAATATTACAATAGATATAAATTTCATATAGCAAAAACTGAAGATTTTATAGGAGTATGTGAAGATATAACTGGAGAATCTTTTGATGATTTGGTTAAAGAATATTTAAATGGTGGAAGATCATTAGTAGAATAGCTTCAAAGTCCTCCTTGTAAAACTATTATAAATGTTTAATAGTTTATTAAACTAGCTAATAGATTATATATTATTAAATAATAATCTGTTACAATATAGTAGGGTGAATTTTTTATGAAAAAAAGGATAAATTTAATTTTAGCTATTATAATAATTTTCACAAGCACAGTTGTAAATGGTGAAATTTCCATGGAAGGTAAATTGCGATCTTATATTTTAGCAGATGTGGAAACAGGCCAAGTATTAGAAGCATATAATATAGGTCAAGTAGTAGAAATAGCAAGTATTTCAAAGCTAATGACATATCTTATAGTAATGGATAATATATCTAGTGGAGATATTAGTCTAGAAGATAAGATTGTAATAGATAAAGATACAGCTAGAATAGGAGGTTCTAGTTTAAAGCTAAAAGAAGGAGAAATATTTACAGTAGCTGACTTACTAAAAGGGGCTTTAGTAGTATCAGGTAATGATGCTGCCTATGCTCTTTCAAAACATGTGGCAGGAACAGAAATAGAATTTGCTAAATTAATGAATAAAAAGGCTAGAGAAATAGAACTTGATAGTGCTATCTTTTATAATTCTACAGGACTGCCAGTATATGAAATAAATCAACAAAACAAGATGACAACTACTGATATATTTAAATTGTCTCAACATATAATCAAGAAATATCCTGAGGTTTTGGAGATATCAAGTATTAGAGCTATAAATATGGTAGATAGAGATTTTTATGGAAGAAATACTAATCCCTTGCTTATGAAGATAAAAGAAGTCGATGGATTGAAGACAGGTTATACAGGTGCTGCTGGTTGGTGTGATGTATGTACTTTCAATATAGAAGGAATAGAAAACAAGACAAAGGATCTTCGCTTGGTATCTATTGTCATGGGATCTAAGGACATGAATACAAGAGATGAAATCCTAAGGCTTCTTGTAGAGTCAGCAATAGATACATATTCTAATAGGGCGTTTTTAGATGAAGAGATTCCAATAGATATATTAGAAACTCCTAAGGGCAACATTGGACAGGTAAACCTATATCCTAAAGAAGGATATTCTAAAATTATAAGACAAGATGAAGATATAAAATTATCTTTAGACATAGATAAAAATATAAAACTTCCCTTAGTTGAGAGGCAAAAGATTGGTACTGCAAAGATTGTAGAAAATGGACAGGTAAGTTTTAAAACAGATATTATAGTAAAAGAAGAAGTAAATAAGGGAAAATGGTATACTATATTATTTAGGAAATTAGTATTATTGTTTAGTTAAAATAGATAATGAAAATAATTACTTAGTAGAAGAAAATGATATTAATTTTTATTATTTGACATTTTGTTAAAAATGCTATAATATGAAATGGTAGTTTATTAAGCACTGGTAGCTCAGTAGGATAGAGCGACGCCCTCCTAAGGCGTAGGCCGGGGGTTCGATTCCTCTCCAGTGCACCATTTTTAAAGGTGATTCTATGAATGAAGAATATATGAAAATTGCATTAGAAGAAGCCAAAAAGGCATATAGCATCTACGAAGTTCCAGTAGGTGCTATTGTTGTATATAAGGGCAAGATAATATCTAGGTCTTATAATATGCGTGAAACTTTAAATGATCCTACAGCTCATGCAGAGATAATAGCTATAAAAGAAGCCAGTAAATATCTAGACTCTTGGAGGCTCATCGACTGTACATTGTATGTAACTCTAGAGCCTTGTGCCATGTGCGCAGGAGCCATGGTCAACTCTAGACTAGAAAGGGTTGTTATAGGAGCTCGGGACCACAAGAGGGGCTGCTGTGGAACTGTAGAAGACTTAACTAATCATCCCAAGTTTAATCATAAAGTAGAAGTGGAATTTGGAATATTAGAAGATCAATGTAGCAATATAATATCTAGTTTTTTTAGAAATCTTAGAAAAAGCAAATAATCTAAATGGATTATTTGCTTTTTTTGGAATTAAAGGTATTTAACATGAATATAGTATAATAAAGTATTTTATAACAATATTAAAATTATTTAGAAGTCTTAATTTCCAAATAAGAGATTGTTTAAATAATAACAATTAACAGACTATTCAAAAAACTCCTTGACAAAATTACTTTAACGGTATATAGTGTTATAAAATATAGAATAAGGAGGTCAAGAAATGAGTGATAAAGACGGAAAAAAATTAATTCCAGAAAGAGAAAATTTTTCAAGCAGCTTTGGTTTGTTAGCAGCAGCAGTTGGCTCAGCTATAGGATTAGGTAATATATGGAGATTTCCTACTATTACTGGTCAAAATGGAGGTGCAGCTTTCCTAATTATTTACTTAGGTATAGTTGCAGTTATAGGTTTACCTATTATGGTTACAGAATTTATCATAGGTAGAGAGGGTAGAAAAGATGCGATTGGATCTTTCAAGATCTTATCACCTAAAGGACCTTGGTTTGTTTCTGGAGTATTAGGAGTATTGGCAGCATTTTTTATATTAGCCTTTTATGGAGTAGTTGCAGGCTGGACATTGGAATATATTTTCAAAGCAGGAACCAATAGCTTTGCTGGTCAATCGAGCAAACAAATAGCAGATATGTTTGGAAATTTTATTTCCAATCCTATTAAACCTATTATTTGGCAAGTTATATTTATGTCAATTACTGGAATTGCAGTAGGTACAGGAGTAAAAGATGGGATTGAAAGAGTGGCTAAAATATTAGTTCCATTGTTATTAGTAATTATAGTAATCTTAGATATTCAAGCAATTATGCTACCTGGAGGTAAAGCAGGCTTTGAATTTTTATTTAAACCAGACTGGAGTCAAGTAACATGGAACACAGTCCTTGCAGCTTTAGGTCATGCTTTCTTTTCATTAAGTTTGGGTATGGGTATAATGATTACCTATGGTTCATATATAGATAATAATGAAAATCTAGGAAAAATGGCTTTAGGAGTATCCATAGGAGATACCTTAATAGCCCTTTTAGCTGGTATTGCAATATTCCCAGCAGTGTTTTCTTTTGGAATAGAGCCTACTTCAGGAGCCGGACTTGTATTTATGTCATTACCTAATGTATTTCCTCAAATGCCAGGAGGATATATATTTGGAGTATTATTCTTTTTCCTATTAGCATTGGCAGCCCTAACCAGTACTATATCATTACTTGAAGCAGTAGTAGCATATTTAGTAGATTCACATAATATGAAAAGAAAAATGGCAACAATAGTATCTGTAACATCTATTATTGTTGTAGGTATGATAGCGTCACTATCAAATGGAGTATTGTCTCATATAAAACTAGGAAGAGCTCAAGATAACATATTTGATTTTATAGATAAGACTACAGCAAATTATTTCCTAACATTTGCAGCCTTGATATCTGTTATATTCTTAGGATGGTTCTTAGACAAGGAAATAGTTAAGAAACAAATCACTAGTAATGGAGCTGTAAAAGCAGGGTATATGAAAGGATTTTTCTTTTTAGTTAAATTTATAGTACCGGTAGCAATAATATTAGTTTTCTTATTCCAAATAGGAATACTAGGAAGACAATTATAAGCAAAATATGTTTTAACAAGAGTAGATTTAGATTATTAAACAAATAAAAAAGACCAGTTCGATTGAATTGGTCTTTTTCATTTGTTATAAGTTTTTTTAAAACGGACAAATCTTACAAAAATCAATTAATGTTTTCATTAAAATCCCCCTTGCAATCAATATATTGATTATAACATATTAGATGATTTTATTGTATAAATTGATAAAGTAGGATATAATTTTAATAAAGATATAATAAATAGGGCTAGGAGGTTATTAATATGTCTAATGAAGAATTTCAAAGAATAGTCTTAGAAAAACTGGGAAATATCGAAAATAAAATAGAAAATTTAGACAACCGAGTTGGAAATCTTGAAAAGGGTCAAGAAGAGATAAAAAAAGAGCAGCAAGAAATGAAGAAAGAACAACAAGAAATGAAGAAACAGATAAAATCTATAATTGAACAGACTGCTGGTTTAATTGAATTTAGATATGAAATCAATGCTAAAATAGACCAGTTATCAAATGATATTAACTCAGTAGAGATAATTACATCACAGAATTGGAATGATATAGCAAGATTAAAAGCAGCCAGATAA
>CAZMMV010000060.1:6182-10661 GCA_964567475.1 uncultured Tissierellaceae bacterium
TAATGGAGGGATTTTATGGAGAAAATGAAATTTACTGTTTTAGGAGGAGATGAAAGGAGTCTTTGCCTAGCATACGAACTTATGGAGGATGGACATCATGTTAAGATATTTGGCTTTGATAAATTAGAGAAGAAACTAGATATAGAAGAAAGCAGCAGTTTAAGAGAGGCTATAAAGGATGCAGATATAATAATAGGTCCATTACCTTTTACTAGAGACGAAAAAACTATAAATGCACCATTTTATTCGGGAAAAATAGATATAAATAATGTGATTAAACTTGTTCATAGTGAGCAGTTGTTAACGGTAGGAAAAGTAGATGAGGATATATTAGAATTATTTAATAAAAATAATATAAATATTAAAGATTATTTCCATAGAGAAGAAATGCAAATATTAAATGCCATACCTACGGCAGAAGGAGCTATTGAATTAGCAATGGCTGAAATGCCAATAACTATTCATGGATCAAATATATTGATATTGGGTTATGGAAGGATTGGAAAAGTTCTAAGCAAAATGATTCAAGGAATAGGAGCTACTGTATATGTGGCAGCTAGAAAATATTCAGATATTGCTTGGATAAAATCCTGTGGATATAATCCAGTGCTATTTAAGGATATAGAAGAACATCTATATAATATGGATTTGGTATTTAATACAGTTCCTGAATTAATTTTAGATGAATATATGTTAAATAAATTTAATGGTAAGTCTATAGTTATAGATTTAGCTTCAAAACCAGGTGGTGTAGATTTTGAAAAGGCAGAAGCATTAGGTGTTAAGGTAAATCATGCATTGGGATTACCTGGCAAGGCAGCACCAGTTACTGCAGCAAGGGTAATAAAGGAGACTGTTTATAATATAGTAAGAGAATGGGGGGTTTAATATGTCATTAAAGGGAAAGAAAATTGGAATTGCAATTACAGGGTCATCATGTAACTTCTCAAAGGTTTTTCCAGAAATAGAAAAACTAGCTAATGAAGGTGCAGATATATATCCTATATTATCAAAAGCAGCTACATTTGACACTAGATTTGGAAAAGCAGAGGATTGGAAGGAAAAGCTTAAAAAGATAACAGGAAAAGAATTGATACAAACAATAGTAGAAGCAGAACCAGTTGGGCCAAAGCTAGATTTAGATATATTAGTAGTTGTACCTTGCACAGGAAATACAGCTGGGAAACTAGCCAATGGAATAACTGATACATCTGTTACAATGGCTGTTAAGGCTCATTTGAGAAATAATAAGCCAGTAGTGTTGGCTATAGCTACAAATGATGGATTGGGTGTCAGTGCCAAAAATATAGGTCTTCTTATAAATATGAAGAATATCTATTTTGTACCTTTTGGTCAAGACAATCCAGAAGGAAAACCTAAGTCATTAGTTGCTAAATTTACTAAGTTAATACCTACTATAGAAGAAGGACTTATGGGAAATCAAGTTCAACCAATTTTAGTTTAATATTAAAAGCTCTTACCTAAATAGGTAAGAGCTTTTAATATTAATTTAAGAAATAATCATATAAATCTTTAGCATAAGAGTTTGCTTTATCTAAATTAGTAACTATGCTAACTTTATTTTTAAAGTAATTGATTTTTAATATTTCTACAGTATTTATTTTTAAATAATCTCCTAGTTTCTTTTTTATCATTTTTCTATCTTCTTCTTTAAATAAGACTGATATTATAGCCATATTATCTTTATTTTTTAAAGCTATTCCTATTATATTTCTAGAAGAACTTTTCTTATTAGATATAATTGTTCCTGGACCTTCCAGATTATTTGAACAGATTTTTATAGGAATATTAAAAGCTTTTCCTGCTAGTACAGCCCTTGAATGTATTACTTTAGCTCCATTTTCTGCTAAAAGATACATATCATCATAAGATATATTTTCAATATATTTAGTATAAGGAACTATATTAGGATCAATAAGGGCAAGGCCAGGTACATCAGTAAATATATCTACTCTTTCTGCATTTAAATATCCTCCTAAGGTTACTGCAGTTATATCACTACCACCTCTGCCTAAGGTGGTAATTTCATTATCTATATTACAACCTTGGAAACCAGCTACAACAACAACTTTATCATTTCTAATATGTTTTAAAATCTTGGAAATATCTATGTTTAAAATTTCACTTGAATTAAAATCACTGTTTGTTAGTATACCAGCTTGAAATCCCATTAAAGCTTCAGATGGGATACCTGCTGTATCTAATAAATGAGAAATAGTTGAAGATGAAATTGTTTCACCACAGGACATAATTAAATCTTTTTTCTTAGGATCGATTATTTTATTTATTTTCTTTAGTTGTCCAATTAATGTATCAGTTGCATAGGGGTCGCCTTTTCTTCCCATTGCTGAAACCACTATAACTAATTTATTACCTTCACTAATACATTTTTTTACGTGGGTTAATAAACTTTTTAGATTGGAAGGGTCCCTAAGGGATGTTCCACCATATTTTTGAATAAAAATCCCCATACATATTCTCCCCCATATAAAATTTTCTAAGAATTGTCCTAGGACATAATTAGTTAATATCATAGTATTCATGAAGACTTTAATGGTTAAAGCTGTTTTATTATTAACAAATTTATATGAAAATCATAAAATACATTATAAAGATTAATAAATTATAAAAGGGGAAGTGGATTTATATGAAAGACTGGGGAAGATTAATTACTGCTATGATAACACCTTTTCATGAAGATTTAAGTGTAAATTATGAAATGGCTGTTAAGTTGGCTAAAAAATTAGTAAAAGAGGGCAATACTGCCCTTGTAATAACAGGAACTACTGGTGAAGCACCAACCTTAACAAGGGAAGAAAAGTTCAAATTATATAAAACAATTAAAGAAAATGTTGATGTTCCTATTATAGCTGGTGTAGGTACTAATTCAACAGATATAACTATTGAGAATGCTTTAGATGCTAAAAGGGCAGGGGTAGATGGTTTATTAGTAGTTGTACCATATTATAATAAGCCAGACCAAGATTCATTGTATGAACATTTTAAGAAAGTGGCAAAATCTATAGATTTACCTATTATGCTATATAATGTACCAGGTAGAACGGGTTCTAATTTAATGCCTGAAACTGTTGAAAAATTATCAAAAATAGATAATATAGTAGCTTTAAAAGAAGCAAGTGGAGATATGCTACAATTAGCTAAGATTATAAAATTAGTAGCAGAGGATTTTAGAGTATATTCTGGTGATGATATAGTTCTACTTCCATCTATGTCAATAGGGGCTTATGGAATAGTTAGTGTATGTTCTCATGTAGTTAGTGGTGACATTAAAGAAATGATAGAAGCTTTTCTAGCAGGAGATGTTTTAAAAGCCCAGACAATACATTTAAAACTTTTAAATATATTTCAAACATTATTTATGATAAGCAATCCAATACCTGTAAAAGCAGCTTTAAACATGATGGGTATAGATGTAGGAGGACTCAGACTACCCTTAACACCAGCAAGGAAATATGTCTTAGATGAGGTTAAAGAGGAACTAGAGAATTTAGAAATCATATAAAATATAAAAAACGAGATTAGGTTATTAATTGTCCTAATCTCGTTTTTTTTATATTCTTATTTATGTTTTTTTAATAGTTGATCCTTAATATCCCATAAATCTTTAGATAAGTCTACAATGTATCTATGAGGTTTTTCAATTCTTTTAACTTCATCCCACATTGTATCAAGTTGATCTTTACAAAAGTCTTGTATTTCATGAACATCTGGACTTTCATATATACAATTTCCATCTTCAAATATTTTAACTAATAGTTTTTTAGCATAAAAATCAGTTAAAGTTTTTGTCTTCCAAGTATATACAGGATGAAATATTTCATAAGGCTTAGTATCGTCTATTTCTTCATCAAATAGGGTAATAACATCTGCAATAGCTTTATCTGTTTTTCTTTCATATAATCTGTATACTTGTTTAAAACATGGTGTTGTTATTTTTCCAACATTTTCACTAATTTTAATAGTAGGGATAAGTTCTCCATCCTTTTCAATTGTAGTTAGCTTATATACGCCACCAAAAACAGGTTGAGATTTTGCCGTTATAAGTCTTTCTCCAACACCAAAGCTGTCTACTCTAGCACCTTGTACAAGTAAATCTCTAATGACATATTCATCTAAGGAACTAGATGCAACTATATCACAATCTTGAAAACCTTCTTTATCTAATATCCTTCTACATTCTTTAGATAAATATGCAATATCTCCGCTATCAATTCTAATGCCTTTTGGTCTAAATCCTAGAGGAACTACTATTTCTTTGAATACTTTAATAGCATTTGGTAACCCTTCGTTTAAAGTGTTGTAAGTATCAACTAAAAGAACACAATTATCAGGATATACCTTAGCATATGCTTCAAAGGCTTCTAATTCAGTAGGAAACATTTGAACCCAGCTATGGGCCATAGTTCCTAAAGCAGGGATTTTAAAATCTCTATCTAC
>CAZMMV010000061.1:0-7125 GCA_964567475.1 uncultured Tissierellaceae bacterium
ATATAGATATTATTAATAAGCAAGTAATATCTATATAATAATTCTATAATGGATATGATAGTTATCAGCAATTAATATGTTATAATTATTATTGATAAAAGTATATAGAATAAAGGGAGGAAAAATGAATAAAAAAACACTATTATCACTTATATTAATTGTTATAGTCGTATTCTTGATTACAGGCTGTAATGGAAACAATGACAAATCTAAAACAACGAATTCTGATGAATTAGACTTAAGCTCTCAATCATTTGATCCAAATAAAGATTTCAAAGAGATAATTGAAGAAGCTAAAGGACAAGCTGTTAGTTTTTATGGTTGGGGTGGAGATGAAGATAGAAATAAATGGTTAAATCAAACTCTTGCTCCTATACTAAAAGATAAATATGATATTACACTAGAAGTTGTTGGCATGGATATAGATGACATATTATCCAAATTATCAGGAGAAAAACAGGCTGGTTTAGAAGAAGGAAATATAGATATGATATGGATAAATGGAGAAAACTTTTATTCTGCTAAAGAAAACAATCTATTATTTGGACCTTTTGCAGAACAACTACCTAACTTCCAGAAATATATAGATGTTGATGATGAAGAAGTTAAGAATGATTTTGGATTTCCTATAGATGGCTATGAAGCCCCATATAGAAAAGCACAATTAGTCTTTATAAATGACAGTGCTGTTACTAAAGAAACACCAAAAAACACTGAGGAATTCATGGACTATTGTAAACGTTATAAAGGCAAAGTAACTTATCCTGCATTACCTGATTTTACAGGAAGTGCCTTTGTAAGAACATTAATTTACGATATAGTCGGACATGAACAATTTTCAAATATGAAAGCCGATAAAGAATTAGTCAGAAAAGAAATAGAACCTGCTTTAAAATATTTAAGAGAATTAAATAAATACTTATGGAATCAAGGACAAACCTTCCCAGCAACTTTAGGTGAGTTTAATAATATGTTTGAAGATGGTGAATTGGTGATGACTGTAAGCTACAATCCTTACTCAGTAGCTAATAATATTGAAAAAGGTATATATAGTGACACAACACAAACATTTCTATTTGATAAGGGTACAGTAGGTAATACAAGTTATATAGCTATAGCCGATAATTCACCTAATAAAGCTGCTGCAATGGTGGCAATTAATGAAATTATTTCAGCTGATATACAAGCAGATCAATTTAAAGAGTTAAAATCGTTACCAGTAGTTTCATATGAAAAATTGAACAGTGAAGAAAAAGATAAATTTGATAAAGTTGATATTGGGCAAGGAGTACTGCTACAAAATGAATTCCTTAATAAGCGTTTACCAGAAATGCCAGCTAATATAGTCCCACTTATAGAAGAAATATGGGCAGAAGAAGTTGTGGGTAAATAATGCCCCCTCTTCTTCTAGTGGAGTTGGAATACTATGAATAAAAAAACACCCTATATACTTATAATGCCCATAGTATTATTGGGTGTTCTTTTTATATTTGGAGTTCTAAATGGAATAGTCCAAAGTTTTGGATATATTCCTGCCCTTGGTATGACAAATATAACTTTAGATTATTATATTCAAATACTTCATAGTCCAACTTTCCTAAATTCATTAAAAACAAGTTTGCAAATATCACTTATTTCTTCTATATTAGCAGTTATTTTAGGTACAATACTTACAGTTTCTTTAGTATATACTGGACATACTAAAGGCAAAGTTATCAATATAATAAAACTTGCTATACTTATACCTCATACAATAGTAGCATTATTTTCAATAAGTATACTCTCACAAAATGGTTTGATCTCCAGGGCCTTTTATAAATTAGGATTAATTAATTCACAAGGAGATTTTCCCTTATTGCTGTATACAAAAACCAACTTTGGAATTATATTAGGATATATGTGGAAGGAAATACCCTTTGTTGCATACTTTAGCTTAGCTTTGATGGCCAGTATAAATAAAACTTTAGGGGAAGCTGCAGAAAACCTAGGTGCATGTAAATTAAAATCCTTTTTTCACATAACTTTACCACTAAGTATGCCTGCTATTAGAAAAGCTTTCTTAATTATTTTAACTTTCTCCTTTGGAGCTTATGATTTACCATTTTTATTAGGAGCAACTATGCCAAAAGCATTAGCTGTACAAGCCCATATTGAATATATTCATCCTGATTTACGCCACAGACCTTATGCTATGGCCATGAATGGATTAATATTAATAATAACCTGGCTAATAGCAGGGATTTTCTATTATATAAGTAAAAAGAAAAAAGTAAAGGGTGATATCCATGGAAAATACTAAGGCAAATAAATTATTAAAACTCTTTCTATATATTGTTTTCTTTACAATATTAGCTCCTATGGCAATACTTCTTCTGTGGACTTTTGTCAATAGATGGTCTTGGCCTAATCTATTGCCAGAATCTTATTCACTAAGGGGTATTGGGGAAATATTTGCACCCCATGCAAAGGTATTTCCAGTATTGTTTTCAAGTATATTATTATCATTATCCGTAGCACTTTTATCAGCTATTGTTGGAATTATGACTGCTAGAGCACTTGTCCTTTATGATTTTAGAGGAAAAAAACTAATAAATCTCTTAAGCCTTGGTCCAAATCTAGTACCAGCTGCTGTATTTGCTATGGGTACACATGTATTATTTATAAAAATGTCTTTAGCAGATACTGTATTAGGTGTCATAATCGTACATTTAATATATACCTTGCCTTATTCCGTATATATTATAAAAGATTTAACAGAATCTATAGGAGTTCAAATGGAATTACAAGCCTATGTATTGGGAGCATCTCCTTTAAAATCATTTATATATGTTACATTACCACTACTTACACCAGGAATAATGACAAGCATTAGCATGGCTTATATTACATCATTTAGCCAATATTTTATTAGTTTATTGATTGGTGGAGGAAAGGTTAAAACATTTAGTGTTCTTATGGTACCATTCATAGCAAAGGGAGATCGTACTATAGCTTCTGCCTATGCCTTAATATTTGTTATATCAACACTTTCAGTTTTTATAATAATAGATAAAATCATAAAAAAATTACCATATCAAAGTAAGAAAGGGGAAATATAGTTGGAGTTAGAATTAAAAAATATATCTGTAAGCCTATCTAATAAAGAAATATTAAAATCCATAAATTTAAAAGTCGAAAACGGAGAATTTATATCTTTATTAGGGGCATCAGGATGTGGAAAAAGTACAATGTTAAAAACAATAGCAGGTATAATAAAGCAAAATGAAGGTTCTGTCATATTAGGTGGAAATATAGCAGATAAAATACCAGCTTACCAAAGAAGAACTGTTATAGTTTTTCAGGATTTTAGACTATTTCCTCATATGACAGTTGCAGAAAATATAAGTTTTCCCTTAAAAATGATTGGCATGAATAAAAATAAATCTAGAGAAAAAACTACAGAATTACTTAAAAAAGTTAAATTAGAAGGTTATGAAGATAGAATAGTTGATGAAATGTCTGGCGGTCAAATGCAAAGAGTGGCACTAGCTCGTGCACTTGCTGCTGAACCTGTAGTATTACTTTTAGATGAACCCTTCTCCAATCTAGATGTTAACTTGAGAAAAGATATGAGAGAATTAGTATCTAATTTACAAAAAGAATATAAAATAACTACTATACTAGTCACTCATGATCAAGAAGAAGCTTTAACTATGTCTGATAGAATAGCCTTTATGTATAATGGTAAAATACAACAATATGATACTCCAGAAAACATATTTAGAAATCCGGTAAACACTAGAGTAGCTGATTATTTTTCAGAAGGAGTATATGTAAATGGAGAAATAAGGAATAATAAATTTCTTAGTGAATTATTTATTATTGATATAAATAAAAATAATGGCAAATATAAATGTCTTATAAGGCCATCAGCTGTAAAGGTAAATAAATCTAATAATAGTGAATTTAAAGTAGTCGACAAAATATATCAAGGGGATAATTATTTACTTAAACTAAGTAATCTCAATAGCAACTTAGCATTAGAAAGCATTGTCTCTCATCCTATAGATATAGTAAAAGGTGATAGGGTTCATATAGAATTAGATAAAGATAAGCTTGTATTTATAGCTGAAAGGATGAAAATCCAATAACATGGAATTTCATCCTTTGTTTAAAATCAATATTTACCAAAAGAAAATAATGCTCTATTCTTTAAAGTATTTATACCTGTTGATATCTTTTCATCTGTATTAAGCAATTTACATAAGATATGTTCAACATTTGAATTTGATTTTGTTATCATACCTGCACAAGTTGCACAGTAAAGATAAATTTTTTTATCATAAGCCTTAAATCCATCCTGTAACTTTTTAGATAACTCACCTTCTTTAACAGTTGCACAACCACCTGCACCACAACATTGAATATCCTTTATTTCTTGAAGATTCTTAGTATTTATATATTTTTCCAACATTTTATATATTGTCCTATTATTCTTATCTGGGCATGGTAAAAATAAGAATCCTTCTATTTTATCAGTTTGATCTTTACATATTAAGCTTTCCATTATCTCATCATGTTCATATATCATGGATATTTTAATATCTAAAGTCTTTTTTAAATAATGATAGCAATTAGGACATAACAATATTAGTTCTTCAATTCCTAATTTTTTAAATCTATTATTTAACTTATCTGCTATCTTGTCCTTTTGCTTTTTCATACTTAAATCATCTATAGGCTTGCCACAACAATCAAATATAGTTGAGATCCCAAAATTCTGCTTTAATTCTTCTGAGATAATCTTAGTAGTTTCCGGATAATATGATGGAAAATTACAACCTGGAAATAAAACTACTTTGCTGTTTACATCTTTATAATTTTTGAAAATATAATTCCTTTTTTCCAACAACAATGTACTATAACCATTTAAATATAGCTTATATCCCTCTTTTATTCTTTTTTCTCTCAAATTCAAAGACAATTGCCTACCATCTATACTAACTGGACAAACCCTTTTACATTCTCCACAAAGATAACAATTATAAGCAAGCTCTGGTAAACTAGCATACTCCTTCAAATTTATATCATACTTTTTTAAAAACAAACAGTTGTCAGTACATCTTCCACAATCAATACATTTTTCATAGTTGACAGTCAAATTTTCCACCTTCCTATTTGTATAAATCCGAAATTATTTCAATATCTTCTCCTTTTCTATACATATGTTGTAGTCTTTGCATTCTTGCCATAGTCCTTATCCTGCCCTTTGCTATAAATCGCCTTTCTGAAGTCTTTATCTTTGTTTTTGCTAAAGCAATTTTCTGGCCATCAGCTTTTATATTCATTGATAATTGATAATCCTCCATAATGGGTATATCTGGAAAGCCACCTAGCTCATAAAAATAATCTCTACTTATAAATATTCCTTGATCTCCAAAAGCTATATTTCTTAAGCTAACTCTAAAATTAGACATAAATCCACATATTTTCATAAGAATACTTTTACTATCAAATTTTATTTTAAAACAAGCAACTTTATATCCCTTATGTATTATCTTATAAATTTGATCAAGTGCATCACTAGGCAAATAACTATCTGCATGCAAAAATAAAAGTATATCTCCTTTTGATAATGAAACACCATAATTCATTTGATTAGATCGACCTTTTTTAGGAGAATAAACAAGTCTATGCCTCTCTTTAATTATTCTATCACTTCCATCACTACTAGCTCCATCTACAAATATTATTTCACAATGGTCTTTAAATTGATCTAAATTATCCATTAATTTATTTATTCTAGCAGCTTCATTATAAACTGGAATAATAATTGAAATTTCTTTATCTGATTTAATATTCATTCAAATACTCTTCCTTTATCATAGATAAAAACTCATTTGATAAATAAGCCTTAATCTTTTCATAAGTATATTCGTTCATAATAAGCTTGTCTTGATTTTGATATTGAACATAAGCCATAGCACACCAAGTTATACCCCTTAAACAATTCATAGATAAGTAAGCTTTTACTGAATCCCATAGTTCCCCTTGACAAGAATATTGCTTGGACCTTTTACAATATTCCTTTATAAAGAATTCTATTTCTTTTTTAGATAAAATAAAATCAGTTTTCCAAAATGTTGTTGTAGGTGCCAAAAAATGTCCTAAATCCTGTGCTGGATATCCATATAGTGGCTTCTCCCAGTCTACTATGTAGTTATTGCCCTTTTCCCCATTTATAAGGAAATTTCCTGAATTTAATTCTGTATTTATTATAGCTCTATTACCTATATCTATAGCTTTTATGTTATTTGCCTTTTTTAATAAATATTCTATTTTTTCTTTAATGCTTATATCTACATATCTTGATTCTCTATATTTCTCAAACATTTTTAAACACTCTTCATAAATCGCTCTTATTGGGTCTTCTGGTCTTATTAAGTGATTGACTTTTGGTATATCCTCATTATGAATATCTGCCAAAGCACTTGCTGCAAATTTTAAATCCTTTTTGTAATCTAAATGCCTTCCTGGAAGATACTCCATTACTAAAAATCCATAGTCTATTAGTTTTTTTCTGTCATCGCAATAAATAGGCTTAGGAGTTATATTAGTCTTGCTTAATAATTGTAAAGAATTGTATTCATAACTAATCTGATTTTTTAAATCCATCTGACTATCAGTTGCTATCCTCAATACTAACTTTTTTCCATAAGCTTTTGAGTTAAAAATATAGTTAATATTGTATTCTCCTTGACCTAATAAAACAAACTCATCACTATATTCCATCCCAAATCTAGCACTGAATTCTTTATTTGTCTTTATATTATTTAAATCAATTTCATTCATCTTTATCACACTTTTTTATTATTTTATTAACTAATTTTCTTGTATTGTTGCAAGATACTATTTTATCTGTTTTTAATATTTCATATAATCTAAAGAAATCATTTCTATCATCAATATCTAGTTGAATATTTCCTTGTCCAAAAGATTTTCCCATACTTTCTATTTTACATATTGTCTCTTCAAATACTGAACTCGTACTGTATTTGATATTAAATATATCTTTATTTTCTTTCTTCATACCAATCAAATAATAACCACCATCATAGGTTGGAGAAATAGCTATATCTTTTGTTT
>CAZMMV010000061.1:7225-10548 GCA_964567475.1 uncultured Tissierellaceae bacterium
TTTATAAAGGCCGTCTGTAACTCCACACATAATTCTTTGTTTAAAATTGATTCCAATCTTGTTTTTGTCTTACCTAATGTAGGTATTCTTGTGAAAAAAATTATTACTTTATCTTTCATTTTGCTCCTTTATTCCTAACATTTTATATTTTTTGTACAAATATACTCCTACAATTGCCATAAAAGATATTAATAGTAATGCTATTAAAAACATACTATTTCTATCTTCACTATTAATAATTCCCTCTGTGCCTACACTAAAAATAATTATTCCGGGAATCATAAATACAAAAGTTCCTAAGCTATATTTTACTATAGAAATATTAGTTATGCCATAGGCAAAGTTTTGGAGATTAAAAGGAAATATAGGTAATAATCTAGTTATCATGAGAATTAACATTTCTTTCTCAGATTCCCTTTGAAAAATTATATTATATAAGTTTTCATTCTTTTTAACTAATTCCTTTATAGAGTCCTTTAACAAATATCTACTTAAAACAAATGACAAAACTGCTCCTGTAGTAGCACCTATTAAACAATATAAGCTTCCCATCCAAGGACCAAACAATCCACTTGCTATGACAGCAAAGGTAACTCCAGGTAAAGCTAAAATTGAAGAACCAATTATAGTAAACAATAGATACAAAAATGCTGAAAATAAATAATTATTATCTACAAAACTAATAATTTGTTTTAAATTCTCAGCATCTCTTAAATAGGAACTCCACTGCAACTTTTTATTTAAGCATAGTCCTATAATTATTATCATTATAAAAATTAAAACTTTTTTATATTTTTTCATTAATCTCTTCATCAACCTTTTTGGTCATCTTAAATAAAAATATTTCTTATTAAAAATCTATCCATTTAGATATCTAAATGGATAAATTTTTATTTATTTTTCTAATAGTTCTTTATATTCCTCTCCGCCTTCTTCCCAAGCTCCTATTCCACCTTCAAGTGTGTAAATTTGATCTGCTGATATTCCCATTTCAATCATTAGGTCTGTACCCTTTTGAGCGTAAGACTTTCCTGAATAGCAAATTAATGCATATTTATCATCAGGATTTCCTAATTCCTCTCCAGTTGCTAGCTTAAGTGCTTCTTTTAAATTTTTTATCCCTGATTCATTATCTCCATTTTTAGCAGCGTCTAAATCCGCTCCAAATGAACCTACAATATGACTTTTATCAAAGTCTTCTGCTTTTCTTACATCAAGGATAACATAATCATCTGCCTCTGATTCTATTGATTCTTTTAGGTCTTCAATTCCAACATATTTCATTTCATTTGCTACTTGTCCCTCATCTGATTCTTGTCCACATGCTACTAATAATAGTGATAAAATAAGTAAAGCAGGCAATAATTTAAATAGTTTCTTTTTCATTTACAATACCCCTTTCTTTTTTTGTTTTTCAATCCAAATCTTTCTTGCAGTGTATACTAATGCAGTAATTCCAAATAGCAACAGCAGTCCTTTTACAAAAGTAGATGGCTCTGAAGACTTAGCTGAAGCATATGAATAAACAATAGTCGCTGGTAATTGACCAATTCCTGTAGCCATAAAAAATCCTCCAAATCCCATAGGCGTTAATCCTGCGGCATAACTAATAGGATCAAAAGGCACAAATGGTAAAAGCCTAGCTACAAGTATAGTATTTTTCCCATATTTATCAAAGAAAACATCTACATCATCAAGAGCCATTTTACTAGCAAATTTTTCAGCAACTCCTCTACCATAAACCCTTGATATGGCAAAACATATAGCAGCTCCAGCCATGGCACTAGTCCATGAAAGTATAGCTCCTTTCCACCATCCCCAAATAGCGGCATTAGCAAAGGTTATAAAGAATGCTGGTATTGGAGCCATTATAGCTTGTAGTATCATCATTGAAAATGAAACTGCTACGGCCCATGCTCCAAATGATCTTATATATGCTTTTACAGATTCAACATTTTTAAATGCAGTAGTCATGTTTTTCAAACCATGGTTTAATGGTTTAACCAAAACAAATAATAGCACAACTACAATTAAAATTAAAACTTTTATAATCGTAGATTTTTTAATTTTATTCATTCCCATCCTCCTCTTAAATGGCTTATATCCAATATCAGAGTAATGTTTGTAATGATAAATCAATTAAATATAAATATCTTTTAATTTTTTATTATCCCTTAATATAAACATCTTATACTATTTCTCTACTTCATTGTTAGCACACCAAGTATTATAAGAACCATCATAATTTTTTGTAACTTCATAGTCTAACATTTCTAATATTAATTGTGAATAAGATGACCTAATTCCAGATGTACAATAAGTGACTAGCTTGTCCCCTTTTTGAACATCCTTATTTTCAAACAAGGAAGCAATCTCATCATTAGATTTTAAATATCCATCAGAATCAAATAAATCTGTAAATCTTACTTGAATTGCTCCTGGCAAATGTCCACCTTTTGCTTCACCATAAAAAACTCCACCGTTAAATTCTTTATCTGCACGAACATCAACAATTACATAGTCCTCATATGATTCTTCCAATTCCTTTGTATTGATAACATGCTCATAATCTAGCTCATCTACTTTTACTTCTACTGCTTCAAGCTTTTTAATATCTTTAGATTTAGCTAAGCCAATATCTTTTAAAGCTTTTATTCCACCATCAACCATCTTGAGATTTTCATAACCTGCTGCTCTCAGTGTCCATAAAATTCTGCCATCTTCACCCCAACCATCAGGTCCTTCTGCAAACATAATTATTTCTTTATCTTTTGATAAACCTAACTCACTAAGTTTTTCAGATAATAATTCTGGATGAAGAATTAAACCCCAATCATAATCTCCTTTTTCTGCATTCTCTATATTAGATAAAACTTGCCAGTCAATTGCTGTCGCTCCTTCTATAGTACCCTTTTTAGCTGCCTTCTCTCCCCTGGCATCCAATAAAATAATATTATCATCTTCATAATGTTCCTTTACATAATTGGCATCTACAATATATTCACCTGTAAATTTGGATTCGTTTACCTTTCCAACTGTTTTTTCACTAGTACAAGCAAGAAGTGAAAATGTTAAAACAAATACTAATACTAGCAATAAGCACTTTTTATTTCTCACTATAATCATCTCCTATTTAATTAGAATTGATTTAAAAATCTTATAATATAGTATCCCAATCCTCCTTTTTTAGCTTTATATACCTTGTAATTCCTTACTCTTCTACGCATTAATTTTAACATATACAATTAGCTAATTGAAATTAATTTTGTCTATTCTAAGTCTACATGTATAGATAAAATCTATTGACTTAAAATATATTATTA
>CAZMMV010000062.1:0-9656 GCA_964567475.1 uncultured Tissierellaceae bacterium
ACTGAGAAACTACTAATAAATCTCCTTTAATATCTTCAAGTGATAAATTCATCTTCTCATTTTCATCTTCAAATATTCTAAGTCCTAATATTTTAGAAACAAGATATTCTAAATCTTTATCTTCATCCTCATTTCCTATAGCTAGTAATACAAGTAATCCTTTATCTATTTTACTTACAAGTTTATCTTCAACCACAACTGATGCCTGTGAAACTCGTTGAACTATTGCTCTCATATATACCTCCTATGATGTAACTCTATACACATCTAAAACATCTTTTATATTCTTTATTTTCTTAATTAACTCATTTAAATCATCTGTATTCATAATTTCAAATGTTAAATTTATAATAGCTGTTTCTTTCTTAGTAGTTCTAGCATTTAAAGAAATTAAACCTAAATCAAAATCACTAATCTTTTGAGTTACTTCTGATATAAGCCCTGATCTATCAGAAGCCTCTATTTGAATTTCAGCAGGATAAGAATCTTTTTTATACTCATCCCAGCTTACTTCAAGAAATCTTTCTGTATCATCAGACAATGCTATATTAGGACAATCCGTTCTATGGATTGATACACCTCGTCCCTTAGTTATATATCCAATAATTTCATCACCTGGAACAGGATTACAACATTTTGCAAATCTAATTTTTATATTATCAACGCCTTTTATATTAACTCCTTGAGTAGGCCTACTTTGCTTTTTTTGTGTTATTTGGTTCACTTTTATATCTACTGGACGATTTTCATCGCTAATTTTATTCTCTTTATTATAATATGTCTTTAGCTTAGAAATTACTTGATTCAATGTTATACTACCATATCCAATTGCTGAATATATATCATCTATTGATGATATACTCATTTTAGAGCTTATATCTTTTATCCATTTATCTTTTAATATTTCAGAATTTTTATATCCTAATCTTCTTACTTCTTTTTCCAACATATCTTTTCCTCTGATAATATTAACATCTCTTTCTTTTGCCTTAAACCATTGTCTAATCTTATTCCTAGCTTGAGTACTTTTAACTATCTTTAGCCAATCTCTACTTGGTCCAGTACTACTTTTAGATGTAACTACTTCTACAATATTACCATTCTTTAATTTGTAGTTTAAAGGCACAATTCTACCATCGACTTTAGCTCCTACACACTTGTCACCAATCTCACTATGAACTCTATATGCAAAATCAATAGGTGTAGATCCAACTGGAAGATTTATAACATCTCCTCTAGGCGTAAAGACAAATACCTCGTCTGTAAAAAAGTCTATTTTTAATGTTTCCATAAAATCTCTAGGATCATTTAAATCAGATTGCCATTCTAAGAGTTGTCTCAGCCAAGTTAATTTTTCATCAAAATTATCAGACTTACTCACACCATCTTTATATTTCCAATGAGCAGCAATACCGTATTCTGCTGTTTTGTGCATCTCCCAAGTACGTATTTGTACTTCAAAGATTTCTCCCTTTGGCCCAATTACAGTTGTATGAACAGATTGATACATATTAGGCTTAGGCATAGCTATATAATCTTTAAATCTTCCTGGTAACGGTTTCCATAGATTGTGAACAATACCTAAAACCTCATAACAATCCTTTACATCATCTACTAAAACTCTAATGGCCGTTAGGTCAAATATTTGTTCAAATGCCTTGCCTTGATGCATCATCTTTTTATAAATGCTATAAAAGTTCTTTGGTCTTCCACTTATATCATATTTTATATTTACTCTATTTAATTTAATACTTAGAGTTTTTATTATAGATTTAATATATTCTTCTCTTTCCTGTCTTCTCTTAGATACTCTTTCAACTAAATCATAATAATTAACTGGATCTAAATACCTTAAGGATAAATCTTCTAGCTCCCATTTTATCTTAGAAATTCCCAACCTATGGGCAAGGGGAGCATATATTTCTAAGGTTTCCAATGCCTTTTCTTTTCTTTTTTCATCATTCATATACTCTAGAGTCCTCATGTTATGTAATCTATCTGCAAGCTTAACAATTATAACTCTAATATCTTTAGACATGGCTAAAACCATTTTTCTTAAGTTTTCTGCTTGATTTTCTTGTTTTGTTTTATATTGTAACTTTTTTAGCTTTGTAACACCATCAACTAAATCAGCTATTTCAACTCCAAATTCTTCTGCAATTTTTTCATAGCTTATTTCTGTATCTTCTATTACATCATGTAATAAACCAGCTATTATCGTAGAAGTATCCATATTTAAATCAGCTAATATCAAGGCAACATTAAATGGATGTATAAAAAAAACATCTCCAGAATTTCTATATTGTCCTTCATGGGCATCTCTAGCAAAACTATAAGCTTTAACTACAGATTTTAAATCTGCTTGTGGATTATACTGTTCAATTTTTAAAATTAAGTTTTCTAACACTGGTTTCACCTTCTTTTTATATAGCTATTCTAAAATTCTGAATTATAATTTGTAAAGTAGTATTGCCCATATATTCATTAACTGAGGGATAATATAAAACATCTATAAATATATTATTCTTTACTCCATTATATATCTTCTCAAGTCCCTTTTCACCATGATGCTCTATTATACTATCTTCAAATTCACTTATATCTCCAAAATACATAGCTTCTATGGATCTATTATTTTTATTTTGTACAATAAATTTTAATACATTTTTATTTTTACCTAGTATAAATCCTTTTTTTATATTTAAGTTTTTATCACCAAACAAAGGTTTATTATTCCCCTTACCAAATGGCTCTAAAACTTTTAATTCTTCAATTAGTTTATAACTAATATAATCTAAGGACAGTCCCATGTCAATATATTTTTTAGCTATTAAGTCATCTTCTGTCAGTTTTGTGTTTTTATTAAGAGCTTTTCTAAGAATTTCTATATTATCTTCTTTTAAAGATAATCCTGCTGCCATAGTATGTCCTCCAAATCTTAACAATAAATCCTTGCATTTAGTTAATTCTTCAAACATATTATATTCTTTAATTGATCTAGCAGAACCCTTTACACTATCCTTACCTTGAGTTAAGACGATAGTCGGCTTATTGTATTTATCTTTTATTCTACCAGCAACTATACCTGCTACACTTTCATGTATATCTTCTTCGTAAGCTACTAATACCTTATCTTTTAATAAATCTTCTTCATTAATAATACTATCTATTTTATCTGAACCTTTAGCTGTTAATTCTTTTCTTTCATCATTTAAATTTTTAAGTTCTTTTGCTATTGAAACAGCAATCTGCTCATCTTCTGTTAACAATAATTTTATAGCCTTTGTCGCGGAATCTAGCCTTCCAGAGGCATTAATACAGGGCCCAATTACAAATCCTAAATGATAAGTACTAATTTCTTTATTTTCAATTCCGCTTTCCTTCATCAAAGCCCTTAAACCTATATTCTTTGTATTATTTAAAAATTTCAAACCTTCTTTTACTATAATTCGATTTTCATCTAATAAATCAACTATATCACATACAGTTGCAATTGCAGTATATTCCAATAAAAAGTAACTTTCATCATCTAATATATTATATTTAGAAAAAAGTCCTTGTATAAATTTAAAAGCTATTCCTGCCCCACATAACATCTTAAATGGATATTTACAGTCATATTGTTTAGGATCAACTACCGCATCTGCTGCTGTATGTATATACTTTTTTTGCCCTAATTCATTTATAAAAAAAGGCATATCATGATGATCTGTAACTATTACAGTTAATCCAATGTCTTTTGCTAAACTTATAGCTTCTATAGCTGCAATTCCATTGTCGCAAGTTATTATAGTGTTTATTCCATCTTTCTTAGCAGATTTAACAATATTCTCATTAATACCATATCCATCGGATACCCTATCTGGTATAACATAATCTACCAAGCCACCTAACTTTTCAATTCCTTTATATAATATATAAACAGACATAACCCCGTCTACATCAAAATCCCCGACTATTCTTATTTTTTCTTTTTTTTCTATATTTTCTTTTATAATCATATTACCTTTTTCTAAATCTTTCATAAGATTAGGTTCATATAATTTATCTAAACTAGGATTTAAATAACTATTGATTATATTGTCCTTAGTTATACCTCTATTTATAAGTAATTTAGATAAAAAGCTAGATATATTATGTGTTTTTGAAATGTTTTTTAAATCTCCTGCCCTATTTTTTATAAACCACTTTTCCAATTAATTCACTCCAGTAAAATAAAATTTAAATACATAGTAAATATAATACTAATTATTATTATCTAAATTTTGCTTTTGAGCATTTAAACCATCTTGTAAATTTTCTTTATCTTCTTCCAAAGAATCAACTAATACTTTCAATCTATCTCTTTCTTCTTTTAAAGTTTCAAAAGAAGATTTAATTTGCTCTGTATCCTCTTCCATATTAAATATCTTTTTATTTAAATCTTTAATATTTTTCTTCATTTTTAAAGATTTAAAGCCAGCAAAAACAGCTGCCACTGTAGCTCCTAGAAGTGTAGACATTAAAATAACTATTGCTTGTGACATTTGTACTTCAGTAACAAATAAATCTATAAAAACCTTTTCACTATTACTAAATGCAAATAATGAAATTATTACTGCAAAAACTAATAAGATAATAAATCCCTTTTCCACAAAAATACCCCCCCATATATTCTATTAAATATATCTTACCCTATAATTATAAAACAAAAACTGCTATTTAGCAGTTTTTGTTTTAAATTCATATAATAATGGAGATGCAATAAACAAGGAAGAATAAGTACCTGATATAATTCCTATTATTAAAGGAAGTGCTAAAACTTTCACATCTTCAACACCTACTACATAAAGAACTACTATTGATAATAGTGTAGTAACACTAGTATTTATAGTTCTCATTAAAGATTTTTTAATACTATTATTTATAGTGTCTTCTAGCTTTTCTCTAGGAAATAGTTTTGAATTTTCTCTTATTCTATCAAATATTACGATTGTATCGTTTATCGAATATCCTACTACTGCTAAAATTGCTGCAATAAAAGCATTATTTACAGGAATTCTAAATATAGAATAAACAGCTAACATGATTAATATATCATGAACTAATGCCAGTATAGCTGCAACACCAAAAGCAAATTGAAACCTCCATGTAATATATGCTAGCATTAAGACTGTAGCAATCACTGTAGAAAGTAAGGCTTTCTTTTTAATTTCATCACTTATAGTAGCTCCAATTTTTCTAGATTGAAAATTGTCCCCATTTTCTTCTATACCATATTTCTCCATGAAACTATCAATAATACTAGTTATTTCATTGTTTTTTAAGTCCAATGTACTTTTGATTATAACAGTTTCCTTTTCTGCACCACCGTGTACAATATTTGCATTTGGATCATATTCATCAACTATCTTTTTTACTTCATCCGCTTCTATAAAACTTCCAGCTTTAATTTCTATTAATGTTCCTCCGCTAAAATCAATTCCATAATTTAATCCTTTTGTAAAAAACATAACAAGGCCAATTACTATTATTATAGCAGAAATCATTGCATATATTTTTCTATTTTTTATAATATTCATATCTTCACCCCTTTACTAAACTCCGTATAGTTTTGTATTTTTTCCACCAGTAATTGACACCATCAATTTTAATAAGTATTTTGATATAAAAACTGCAGTTATCATAGAAGCAATTATACCAATTATTAATGTTACTCCAAATCCTTTTATTGGTCCAACACCGAAGTAGTATAACACTCCACCTGCTATTAAAGTTGTAATGTTTGAATCTAAAACAGAAGTAAGTGCCCTCTTATAACCACTTTCTACTGATGTCCTAACAGTTTTACCTATCCTAATCTCTTCTTTAATTCTTTCAAATATTAAAACATTGGCATCTACTGCCATACCTATAGATAATATTAATCCTGCTATACCTGGTAAAGTTAATTTTACTCCTAAAGTATTCATTGTAAATATAACTATTAAAGTATATATTATTAAACCAATACTAGCAATAAATCCAGGAACCCTATAAATAATTATAAGATAAGCAAATATTAAAAGAAGTGCTATTGCCCCAGCCTTGATACTTTTTTCATAGGCTTCAAGTCCAAGAGTTGGTCCTATAACAGATGTCTCCATTTCTTCCATTTCTACTGGTAATGCACCTGCACGGATTAAAGTAGCTAAGTTGTCTGCTCCCTCTAAATCAAAACCACCTTCTATAACAGCTTTACCAGCAGTAATAGGTCCTCCACCTTCTGACTCACCTCTTACTACAGGAGCTGATATAACTTGTCCGTCTAAAATAATATATATAATCCTATCTTCAGCACTAGTTTTTTTAGCTAGTCGACCAGTTGCTTCTGCAAAGTTTGATGCACCTTGTTTATTAAATTCCAAGCTAACAACAATATCTTGTTTTCCTAAATCATTTTCATTATATCTAACCTCTGAACCCACTACATTTTTACCAGTTACTACAACTTCTCCTTCTGGATCTACAAATTGTAATTGGGCTGTTTTTCCTATTAATTCAATAGCCTCTTGTGGATTATCAATTCCTGCTAATTCAACTCTGATTCTGTTTTTACCTTCTATAAAGATATTTGGTTCTGAAATTCCCAGTCCATCTACCCTTTCGTTTATAATTGCCTTTGATTGTTCCATTAACTTTTGTAATTCTTCTCCTGTAGCATCAGTCTTCGCTTCTAATACTACATACACTCCTCCAGCTAATTCAAGTCCTAATTCCATTGAATCCTTAGCCTTTTTAACTTCGTACTTACCAATTTTAATTCCATTAATTGCAACAAATACTGCACCTGCAACTATTGCTAAAATTAATAAAAATATAACTGTATTTTTAGCTTTCATTTTCTCCCTCCTCATTATCTATCTTTGCCAATATTGATATTGCGCATTCAATTCTTTTCTTTTCCATTTCACAGCCAATTTCATAAGGCTTACTAATATCATTATTTGAATAGTGAGCATTTGCATGGCATCCTCCACTACAATAATATTTAGCCCAACATTTTTTACATTTTTCTTTATTATGAACATTACATTTTTTAAACTTATTTGTTAAATCTTTGTTTTTAATTCCTTCCCAAATATCACCTATTAAAAATTCATCTTCTCCTACAAACTGATGACAAGGATAAATATCTCCATCTGGTGTAATAGCTAGATACTCAGAACCAGCTCCACATCCTACAGCTCTTTTTATCATACATGGTCCCTGCTTTAAATCTATCATAAAATGGAAAAACAAAAAATCTTTGTCTGCTTTTTTAATTTTAATATATTCTTTAGAAAGTTTTTCATACTCTTTCATTACAGCTTCTAAATGTTCTTCTCTTAGTGCATAATCCATTGTCTCTGGAGTGACCACAGGCTCTATAGATGTTTTTCTAAATCCTTGTTCATAAAAGTGTAATAAGTCCTCTGTAAAATCAATATTTCTATTTGTAAAGGTACCCCTGATATAATAATCTTTGTCTCCCCTTTTATCCACTAACTTTTTAAACTTAGGTAAGATTATATCATAACTTCCTTCACCGCTATTAGTTTTTCTCATATTATCATTTACTCTTTTTCTACCATCTAAACTAAGTACTACATTATCCATATGTTTATTGATAAATTCTATATTTTCATCATCCAAAAGCACACCATTGGTTGTAATAGTAAATCTAAAATTTTTGTTATGTTCTTTTTCTATACTTCTTCCATAATGAACAAGATCCTTCACTAATTGAAAATTCATCAAAGGCTCTCCACCAAAAAAATCAACTTCTAAATTTTTTCTAGAACCAGAATTTTCAACTAAGTAATCTAATGACCTTTTGCCTACTTCTAAACTCATTAAACTTCTTTCACCTTTAAAGTCTCCTTGAGAAGCAAAGCAATAATCACATTTTAAATTACAATCATGAGCTACATGTAAACACATAGCCTTTACTACATTATCTTCATTGTACTTAAAATTAGATGTATCTATATCCTCTGAATATAACAAACCATCTTTTTTCAATTTTCCTATTTCCTCATGTACTTCTGTAATGGAGTCACTACTATATTCCTTTTTTAGTAATTTTATTATCTCTTCTAAAGATTTATCTCCATAAAAGTCTAAAACATCATATACTATTTTATCAACAATATGTACTGCTCCACTATTTACATCTAATACAATATAATTATCATTTAAATAAAACTTATGTATCATTGAACTCATAACTATTTTCCCCCATTACCAAGATAATACAAATAAAAAGCAGTGGATAATCCACCACTCTTTATAATTATCTTTATTTGTTTTCACATTTTTGATTTCCAACTGTACAAGAAGTCTTGCAAGCAGATTGACATGAAGTTTGGCATTCTCCACATCCACCTTTAGAAATAGTATCTTTTAAACTCTTACCTGAGATTGTCTTTATATGTTTCATTTCAATTCCTCCTTTAACTATCATTACTGCTATAAATTATACCACATTAATTTATTAAATAAAAGTTTATTTTTTATCTTATTTCAAATTTATTCCTATCATTCCACCTATCATTCCAGTTACAGAAGCTAAAATCAATTTACTTATAGAAAATATATCCATAGCTAAAGTCTTTAAAAATAAAAAATTTAAAGCAATTAAAATAATATAATAAACTATACCAATTATAGCACCCATTATCCAGCCTTTCTCCTTTATCTTAATAGATACATAGATACTAGCTAATGCTATACTTCCTATTAAAGCTATGGTATTCAATAATGGAATCTTATTTTCTTGAAGATTGGTATAGGTTAATAATAAGGAAAATATCAATATTAAAACCACCGTAATTATATAAGCAATAAACAAACCTTTTAATAAATAAATAACTTTATCTTTCTTCATATATACTCCCCCCATCTATATTAAAATCTATTTTAGATAAGAGGAATTTATTACTAAAAAAGCTTCCTTATTTAAATAAGGAAGCTTTTTTAGATCAGTATCTTATTTTGATTATCTACTTAGTCTCTATTAGTAACAGATCCTACAGCCCATCTTGTCATATCTAACTTTGTCTTAGCACTTCCGACTTCGATAGTTACTATATCATCCTTTATTTTAAGTACTTTTCCATGAATGCCACCAATAGTTATAACACTATCTCCTGTTTTTAAACTATCTCTCATTTCTTTTACTTCTTTTTCTTTTTTCTTTTGAGGTCTAATAGCAAATATATAAAAAACTACTAAAAAACCTATTGGTAAAATTAAAGGTCCTAATTGTTGCATTTATGTATCCCTCCCTTTCTAATATATATACTACCATGAAAAAAAATATTTTTCACCTATTTTTTTTAATTATAGCCATATTTTTTATAAAATTCATCTTTATATTCAAGAATTCTATCTTCTTTTATTGCAATTCTAATATTTTCCATAAGTTTAATTAAAAAATACAAATTGTGAATTGTAGCTAATCTTGCTCCCAAAATTTCATTTACATTAAATAAATGTCTAATATATGCTCTTGAATAATTTTTACAAACATAACAGTCGCATTCTGGATCAAGTTGTGAAAAATCTTTTGCATATTTTGCATTTCTTATAACTAATCTTCCACTAGAAGTAAATACTGTTCCATTTCTACCTATCCTTGTAGGTAAAACACAATC
>CAZMMV010000063.1:0-9646 GCA_964567475.1 uncultured Tissierellaceae bacterium
GCCATAGCTATTAAAGCAACTGGAGATAAATTGTTAGAATAACAAATATAGAATACAATTTACAAGAGTTATTATAATTACTAACTATATAGATTGTTTAAAATTAAAATAAATTTTAAATTTTGACCTAGGTCAATTATTATATTTTAAACTCATGGTAAAATAAAATTACAAGATAAGGAAAGAATAAATTTAAAGGAGAGATATATTATGAAAAAGTTTAATGAGGTAAAAGAAAAGCATTTTGATAAATTAAAACTATATGTTCCAGTTGTAGCTCGTGTTCATGGCCAGGCTCATCCAGAATTTCATAAGGTACATGAATTATATGAAAAGATTACTGAGAAGATAAAAAAAGAGGGATCTGAAACACCAGAATTAAAAGATGAATTTGAAGAATTGCGTAGAATTACAGATAACTATAAAGTACCAAGTGATACATGTGAAAGTTACGAAGCAGTTTACAATATGTTGTCTGAATTAGATGAGGCTTATAATATTTAAGAAATATAGTAAAACAGTATATATGAGGTGGAATTAATATGCAGACTTATATCCTAAAAAGTAAAAATCAAATTACATTAATTGGAGGTATTTTAATAGCTTTTGCCTTTATAAGTAAGTGGACAGTTGGAAATATGGAGATTTTTAAATGGGCACTTATTCTTGCTGCTATTATAGGGGTAACACCTATTATAATTCAAGCATACCAAGCTTTAAGGGTGAAAGTAGTTAGCATAGATCTTTTGGTAACTATTGCAGTTATAGGAGCCTTTTTAATTCAAAACTACGAAGAGGCAGCAATTGTTACATTTTTATTTTTATTTGGTGCCTTTTTAGAACTGAGGACCTTAAATCAAACACGTTCAGCCATTAAAGAACTTACTGAAATGGCCCCAGAGATTGCATTAAAACAAATGGAAAATGGTGAATTTGAAGAAGTAGATATTTATGATGTGGATCAGGGGGACATATTACTTGTTAAAACAGGTGATAAAGTTCCCGTTGATGGCAGGGTTTTAATTGGTGAAGGATATATCAATGAAGCAAGTATTACTGGAGAAGCTCTTCCCTTAAGAAAGGAAAAGGATTCCAAGGTATTTGCAGGAACAATCTTAGAAAATGGTACTATCCAAATTGTGACTGATTCTGTTGGTGAAGATACTACATTTGGTAAAATTATTGAATTAGTAGAAGATGCCCAAGACTCAAAATCAGAAGCAGAACGTTTTATTGATCGTTTCGCAAAGTATTATACTCCAGCTGTTCTTATTATATCTTTTATAGTATGGTTGTTTTCAAGAAATATTGAATTAGCAATCACTATTTTAGTACTAGGATGTCCTGGAGCTTTGGTTATTGGTGTACCTGTATCTAATGTTGCTGGAATTGGGAATGGAGCACGAAATGGAATACTATTAAAAGGCAGTGAAGTTATTCATGATTTTAGCCGTACAGATACAATAATATTTGATAAGACTGGAACATTAACAGTAGGAAATCCAGAAGTTTCACAAACAAAGTATTATACAGGAAATATTGATAGAGCATTGGTTTATCTTGCAAGTATTGAACGAGAATCAGATCATCCACTGGCAAAGGCAGTTTTACAAGAAGTTGGAGAGACTGAGTTTGTAACAGTTGAAAATACAGAAGTTGTTAAGGGTGGAGGTATAGTAGCAAATACTGATGGACATAGAGTAGCTGTTGGAAATCTTGCTCTAATGGAAAAAGAAAATGTAAAACTAGATGAAAAGGCTAAAGCTGATCTAGCAGCTTTAGAAAAGGATGGAAACTCAATTGTAATAACTTCTGTAGATGGACAACTAAAAATCATAATGGGTGTTCGTGACCAAATCCGCAAAGGAGCTAAAGAAGACCTTGAAAAGCTAAGAAAATTAGGAATAAGAAATTTAATCATGCTTTCTGGTGACAATCAAGGAACAGTAGATCTTGTTAGTAGCGAATTAGGCTTAACACAAGCTCATGGAAATATGTTACCTGAAGATAAGGCGGAATATGTTAAGAAGTTAAGAGAAGAAGGTAAAATTGTAACTTTCGTAGGAGATGGGGTTAATGATAGTCCTTCATTAGCCTTGGCAGATATAGGTATTGCCATGGGAAATGGTACTGATGTAGCTATTGAAACATCTGATATTGTATTAATGAACTCAGATTTTAGCCGTTTACCACATGCCCTAGGTTTGACAAAGGCTACTGCTAGTAATATGATTCAAAATATTGTTATTGCCATAGGTGTAGTATTAGTATTATTATTCAGTGTATTCTTTAGCCAATGGATGAATATGTCAATAGGTATGTTAGTTCACGAAGCTAGTATTTTAGTTGTTATTGTTAATGGTATGAGGTTATTAGGTTATAATTTAAAAATGTAATATAAAATAAAATTTTAATTAGAGGAGGAAAAAACATGAAACAAGCAACTATGCATTTAGAAACCTTAACTTGTCCATCATGTATGCAGAAAATTGAAGGTGCATTAAAAACTTTAGATGGTATAGATCAGGACACTGTAAATGTATCTTTTAATTCAAGTAGAGTAAAATTTGATTTTCAAGAAGATAAGATTTCAATTGATGAAATAGAAAATGCAATTACTAAAGTAGGATACCAAGTTAAAAAATCTAGAGTAAAATAATTAAAAGTAAAATAATTAAAGTCTGAAATCCTTTTAAAAGGACTTCAGACTTTAATATTTATAAGAATCTTTATATTTATTTATAAGCTACAATTTCTGCCCTTCCAATATATTGTTTTATTCCTAAACCATATCCCCATTTTCTAGCATATTCATCTGTAACTTCATTTAATTTTATGTCTATGTTTTTAAAACCAGTATTTATCAAAATTTCTCTTATCTCTTCCAGAGAGATAGCTCCACCAACTCAGGTTCCATGAACGTTTGGATCGTTTTTTATTTCATCTGGTAAATTTTCTTTTAAGACTATATCTGAAAGACTTATTCTTCCATTTGCCTTTAATACTCTATACATTTCAGAATAAACTTGTGGTTTTTCTGTAGATAAATTGATTACACAATTTGACATCAATAAGTCTAGAAAGTTATCTTTTATAGGTATATATTCAATTTCACCTAATCTAAATTCTGTGTTTTTAAAATTTTTCTTGGAAGCTATATCTCTAGCTTTTTCAATCATCTTATAGTTACTATCTATTCCTATAACAAGTCCAGATTCTCCTACTAATTTAGATGATAAGAATACATCCATTCCTCTTCCACAACCAAGATCTGCTATGATTTCTCCAGCTTTAGCTTTAGCCTTTTCAGTAGGATTTCCGCATCCCAATCCTAACTGAGCTTCTTTGGGAATAGCTTTTAAATCTTCTTCACTATATCCTAAAGATTTATTTAATTTATTTATATCACCTTTTACCTTTATAGAATCTTTTGCTACTTCATTATAAAAATCATTTATAGATCTTTTTATATTTTTTTTATCCATAGTGTTTTCCACTCCTTTATAGAAAATAGATATTATAGAATATATAATATCATAAGTTTTCTTCAAATCCTATTTTAATTTAAAAGTGTGAATATAGTATTTGGTTTTATTAGATATAGCTTTATAAGATTATAAATTAAGAAATATGTTGATTATAGTAGAATAAGGGTATAATACAATTACAAGATAGTATGTACTAAATCTTAGTATATATTTGTATATATAATAATTAGGAGGGTATTTATGAGTGAGAAAGTTATAATTATGAGTTTTGAATCAGAGAGTAATGCTTTTCAAGCATTTTCAGAAATAAAAAGTCTGCATGGTAAAAATGTTATAAAAGGTGAACAAATGGCAGTATTAAAACATGTACCAAATCATATATTGAAGCCATTAGATTTTATAGACTTTACTGGAAGAGACCAAAATGCTAAGGGTGGCCTTATTGGAATGCTTATTGGTATTTTTGCAGGTCCTTTAGGATTTTTACTTGGTTGGTTTACGGGTAGTGTTATAGGGAGTTACAGAGATGTTAAAGAGGTTAAAGAGGCATTAACAATATTTGATGAAACTATTGAATTAATACCTGAAGGTGTTACTGGAGCAATTCTTATTGCAGAAGAAGAAAAAGAAGGACATTTAAATGAATTAATTATAGATAAGTTAAATGGTAAGATAACAAGATTAGATAAGAAGGGTGTAGAAGAAGATATTTCAGATGCACTTGAAGCTGAAAAAGAAGCTGAAAAACAAGCTAAGAAAATCTGGTCAAAAAGAAATGAAAAATAAGATAATAACATCAGTTAAAGACATTAAATAAAAAATCTAGTAGGGCTAAATAAGCCTACTAGATTTTTTACTTTATTTTAATTTGATATCTTTCCATTTACCAGTTCTATATCTAAGTGAAATACCTATCCACCTAACTACTTGATCAGATAGCATGGCAAGCCACGCTCCAATTACTCCCATACCAACTATATTAATAAGTAGATAAGCTACACTAAGCCTTATAACTATAACGCCTATCATAGTAACAATCAAAGTTGATACAGTATCTCCAGCACCTCTTAAACCACCAGAAATAGCAAAAGCAGATGCCTGAAAAGGCTGAATCAATGCGATTACTTTCATAATATTTCCTGATGATTCAATAATAGATAAATCCTCTGTATATAGTGATACAATCTTTGGACCAAAGAAGAAAAATATTAATCCAAAAAAAGCAGAAGTTATCAATGCTAGTCTATTAGTTTCTTTTATAAATGTATTTGCTTTATCGACTCTTTCTTGACCTAGGGATTTACCCACCAGTGTAGATGCAGCTATACCAAAAGCTTGCCCAGGTGCAAATGAAAGACTTATTATATTGGAGGCAATTTGATGAGTAGCATATGCTACCGTTCCAAGACCAGAGATTATTCTTATAAAAAGTATAACTCCAAATCTAAATCCTACTTGCTCTAGAGCTGCTGGACCTCCTACCTTAATTAGGTTTTCTAGTATTGCTTTATTAAATTTAAAACCTTTATTTAAATCCAGTCTAACTACATGATCCTTATTTAGCAACATTAAAATCAATATAATAAAAGCTATTATATGAGATAAGGAAGTTGAAATTCCTGCACCAGTAACTCCCAAAGCTGGAAATCCTAATTTACCAAAAATCAAGATATAATTTCCAAATACATTTAGCATGTTAACAAATATATTTATGAACATTGGTGTTCTAGTGTCACCAGTGCCCCTCATAGATGCAAATATTGCTAGATTAAGAGATTGAAAAATAAAACCAAATATTATAATTCTAAAATAATTGAGTCCTATATTTATAGTTTCTTGTTCTGCTCCAATAAAGCTCATTATACGTGTAGGCATAGATTGATTGACTGCAACAAAGGGAATAATAATTATTCCTATCATAAGTACAATAAGATGCTTTACTACATTAGGTACTTTCTCCTCACTATTAGCTCCACAGTATCTGGATATCATTGCTGTACCACCAGCACTCATAGCTTGAGCCATTGCTATACCTATAAATATAACTTGATTAGTTATTCCAGTTGCAGCTATAGATGGGGTAGCTATGCTAGGAACTCCACTGTTACCTACCATCATCATATCTACCATTCCAAAGAGACTACTAATAAGTAATTCGAAAAAGACTGGTATTGTTAATTTAATTGTCTGTTTACGATAATAATTTAAGTTGTTTTTTTCTATGGCTAAATCACCTCTATGAAAGTTTATCAATTCACTGTTTAAAATGCAATTGTAAAATTACAAGTTATGTTTTAATTATATAATACAAGGTATAAAGTAATTGACAAGTATAAAGAAATATAAAGAAATATAAAGGAATATAAAGGAATTATAATAAATTATATAAAGGAAAGAGAGGAAACTATGAAAATACTACATGCATTGGCACAATTGCCAGAAAAAACAGGTTCAGGAGTATATTATTCTAATATGATAGGAGGATTTAAAAAATATGAACATGACCAAAGAGCTATTTTTGCACAGCAAGATGGATATGACTGGAACATATTAGAAAAAAAGTATCAATATCCTGTAAACTTTAAAAGTAAGGATTTGCCATTTCCCATAGTTGGAATGAGTGATGTAATGCCATATGAAAATACTACATATTTGTCAATGACTGAAGAAATGATTAGTCTTTGGATAAGGGCTTTTAAAAAGAGATTGATAGAAATAAAAGAAGACTTTCAACCTGATATTATATTTGCACATCACCTCTGGATTTTGACCGCACTTGTTAGAGAGGTATTTCCAGATACAAGGATTATTGGTATATGTCATAATACAGATTTAAGACAATCTGAGATGAACCCCCAGCTGAAAGATAAATATGTAAATAAAATAGATGAACTAGATAATATATTTTCAGCTTCTGACCAGCAAAAAGATGAAATAGTAGCAGTATATGGTATAGATAAAAGTAAGATAATTGCAGTAGGTGGAGGATTTAATCAAGATATTTTTTATTTTCCAAAAGAAAAGAATTATGATAATAAGATTAGACTAGTATTTTGTGCTAAAATTGATCCATCTAAGGGAATATACGAGCTTATAGAGGTTTATAAATCACTTGGGCTTGAAGATATAACTTTAGATATAATAGGTAATCCTGATAAAGAAAATAAAAAGAAAATAGAGGGATATATTAAAGATGACAATAGTATAAAACTATATAATGTAAAAGATCAGATATCTTTAGGAGATAAATTAAGGGAGAAAGATATATTTCTTATGCCTTCCTATTATGAAGGACTAGGACTTATGGCTATAGAAAGTTTAGCTTGTGGACTTTATGTAGTTACAACAGAGATAGAAGCGCTAATGTCCCTTTTAGGTGAGGAAATAAAAAAGTCAGGTATAATTAAGTATATACCCCTTCCTAGGATATATGATACTGATAAAGCAGTTAAAGAAGATTTACCAGAATTTAAAGAAAATCTAAAACAGGCTATATTAACTCAGATAGAAAAAGTAAGAAATAAAGAAGAATTTCCTATAGAATGTGAAGATAAAATAAAAAATTTTTCCTGGGATGGATTAGTTGAATATATGAATGATATTATAAATTCCATAGTTTAAGTAGATTTAAACAAGATAAATTAGACCAATTGATCTATTATAGTTGGCCTGATTTATCTTGTTTAGTTTTATTATCTTAGCTATTTATCATAGGAAAAGGATATATTTTATAAAAGCCAAGGATCATACTCAGGTATTATATAAGGTTCTACATTAGTATGGATTTCTCTCCCAGGATCTACTGCTTTAGTAGGTATGTTTAGTTCTGGATGCAAATTATTAGCCTTTGTTTGATTTTCACGAGAATCTCCAATAGGTAAGTTTAAATCAACATCATCAATTGAAATATTTAATGACTTAGCCACTCCCTTGCCATATTCTGGATCTGCCATATAACAATGATAAATATGTCTATGTTTTATCTGAAGAGTAGAGTCTCCCATATTTCTAGCAGTATTATCAAAGAGTACTTGTTGTTGATCCTTTGTCATAGCTCGGAATAAAAGTCCAGGTTGGGTAAAGTAGTCAGAATCATCTTTTCTAAAGTCATATCTATAAACATCTCCAGCTTTTTCCTTTGGTAGATTATCTTTAGGTTGGTCTATCCAATTTCCATAACTATTTGGTTCATAATGGAGCTCACTTCCTAGATTTCCATCTACACGCATTTGTCCATCACGATGAAAACTATGTGGATTTTTAACGTCTTTAGGCATATTTACTGGTATTTGATGATGATTTACACCTAAACGATATCTTTGTGCATCTCCATAGGAAAATAATCTTCCTTGCAACATACGATCAGGAGAAAAACTAATGCCAGGAACTATATTGGCAGGATTAAAAGCTGCCTGTTCTATTTGAGCGAAATAGTTATCTGGGTTTTTATTTAGTTCAAATTCTCCTACAGGCATAAGGGGAAAGTCCTTTTTAAACCACATTTTAGTTAAATCAAAAGGATTATTTTCCATAGCATCAGCTTGCTCTTCCGTCATAATTTGTATATACATTTTCCACTTAGGATATATTTTCTTTTCAATAGCCGTGTATAAATCTCTTTGATGAGATTCTCTATCACTCGCTACGACTCTTGCTGCTTCTTGATCTGTTAGGTTTAATATACCTTGTTGAGATCTAAAATGAAATTTAACCCATACTCTTTCATTATCTTCATTAATAAAGCTATATGCATGAGAGCTAAATCCATGCATACGTCTATAAGATGATGGAATACCCCTATCTCCCATTATGATTGTAACTTGTAAAAGCGCCTCTGGTAGAGAAGTCCAGAAGTCCCAGTTAGTATTTGGACTTCTCATATTAGTACGAGGATCTCTTTTAATTGCATGATTTAAATCAATAAACTTTAAGGGATCTCGGAAGAAAAATACTGGAGTATTGTTTCCTACCATATCCCAGTTACCTTCATCTGTATAAAATTTTAAAGCAAATCCACGGATATCTCTCTCTGCATCTGCTGCCCCTCTTTCACCAGCAACTGTTGAAAATCTAGCTAACATTTTTGTTTTCTTTCCAATTTTAGAAAATATATTAGCTTTAGTATATTTAGTAATATCATGGGTTACAGTAAAAATTCCAAAAGCTCCTGAACCTTTAGCATGCATTCTACGTTCAGGTATAACTTCACGATCAAAATGAGCCATCTTTTCTAAAAACCATGTGTCCTGCAATGCCACTGGACCTCGTTTGCCAGCAGTCATAGTATCTTGATTATCTGACACTTGAGAACCTGTTGCTGTTTTTAAATCAGGTGGATCTCCTATATTTTGATTTCTACTAGGTATAGGATCACCTAAATTATTTTTATCCATAGGATTATCTTCTTTCACACTAATTCCTCCTTTAAAAAACTATTTAATTATTTACCATACTTAATTATATTTATTAAGCAGTAGATCTAAATATGTTTATTAAAGCAATATATTTACAGTCTTCTTAGATTTGACAAAAGATATAGTAATGTTATACTAAAATTAATTAAATATGTATGGGGAGCTTGTTGAAACAGGCTGAGATTAAATCTATTGTGATAAAAACCCTTGTACCTGATTTGGATAATGCCAACGTAGGAATATTAGTTTAAAAGTAAAAGCTTGTTCCTATTTCAGGAACAAGCTTTTTTACATCAATATCATAAATAGATTATAAAATACTATAAGGAAGGTGTAAAATTTGAAACTAGATAAAAAATCTATGCTTTTGTACGCCATAACGGATAGATCATGGTTAGGAGAAAATTCTTTTGAAGAACAAGTAGAGGAAACAATAAAAGCTGGAGCAACTTTTCTTCAATTAAGAGAAAAAGATCTAGATACAGGTCAATTTTTAAAACAGGCAAAGAAGATAAAAAAGATTACAGATAAATATAAAATTCCCTTTGTTATTAATGATAATGTAGAGGTTGCAATAAAATCTAATGCAGATGGTGTCCATATTGGACAAGGAGATATGAATGCTGTTAATGTAAGAAAACTTATAGGAAATAATAAAATTATAGGAGTATCTGCAAATACAGTTGAATCTGCAAAATTAGCTGAAGAAAATGGAGCAGATTATATAGGCGTGGGGGCTGTATT
>CAZMMV010000064.1:0-9423 GCA_964567475.1 uncultured Tissierellaceae bacterium
GAACCCAGCTATGGGCCATAGTTCCTAAAGCAGGGATTTTAAAATCTCTATCTACGATAGTATTTGCAGTTCCTATACAGCCTCCTATAAAAGCTGCTCTAGCCCCAAGTATAGCACCTTCGTAGCCTTGAGCTCTTCTAGAACCAAATTCCATTACACCTCTACCTTTTGCAGCACGTACAATTCTATTTGCTTTTGTAGCTATTAAACTTTGATGATTGATAGTTAATAATACCATAGTTTCTACAAATTGAGCCTGTACTACTGGACCCCTTACTACAACAATTGGTTCTTGTGGGAATATGGGAGTTCCTTCAGGAATAGCCCATACATCACATTCAAACTTAAAATTTCTTAGATAATTTAGAAATTTTTCACTGAAGATTCCTTTGCTTTCAAAATAAGCAATATCTTCATCGTAAAATCTTAAAGATGTCAAATATTCTATTAACTGTTCTACTCCAGCCATTATAGCAAATCCACCATCATCGGGAATTGATCTAAAAAACATATCGAAATAAGCGATTTGTTCTCCCATATTATTTTCTAGATAACCATTTGCCATAGTAAACTCATAAAAATCTGCTAACATAGTAAGGTTTTTCTTTTCCTTCCAGTCTAAACTAATCATTGATAATCTCCTTTTTTATATCATTGAATTAATTATACCTTATATAAAAGAAAATACAAGAATTTATAGAAAATTTAAAACAAGAAATAATAAATATAAAAATAAACATAGAAAATAAAAAAGTCTTCAACAAAGTTCTTTCTTTGTTGAAGACTTAAGTTTACATACTATCTAAGAGTTTTCTGCCTTTTTCTGTTATAGTTAAAGTTTTTAGTGGAGTAGAATTACAGCTAGACATGGGACAAGAACTACATTTTGTTTCACAAGAATGAGAACCCATATCTTCTTTTATATATCCCATTCGAGATAATTGATCTATAGCTTGTTCTACCAATGCTTCAGTAATATTTAGTTTTTTTGCAATTTCTTTTTTATCTAGTATTTTAGCTTGACTAATTTCTTTTAAAACATCTTTAATCATATAATCCCTCCTAGAAACCTAATAAACTGCCAATTTGGTATATCAAAACAGCCATTATCCATGCAATAATGAAGGGGTAAACTGCCATAAATATAGCCCATTTTGTAGAAGCTGTTTCTTTTTTTACAGTAGCTATTACAGCAGCACAAGGAGTGTATAAAAGTGTCATAACTAAAAATGAAGTAGCACTAAGTGGTGTAAAAGCACCTTGTAAAGCGCCAACTAACTTAGAACCTTCACTGACTCCAGCATAAACCATACCAAGTGTTGCCACTACAGCCTCCTTAGCAGCTAATCCTGCAAACAAACCAACTGATGCCTGCCAAGTGCCAAATCCAGCAGGTTTAAATATTGGAGCTATAAAAGTACCAATTTTTCCTAGTAAACTGTGTTGACTGTGAGCTTCTACTCCAATAGGAAGTACTGATAAAATCCAAAGCAATGAAACTACTGCAAAAATAATTGTTCCTGCTTTTTGAACAAAGGCTTTAACCTTTCCCCACATATCTTTCATTACATATTTAAAAATAGGTAATCTATAAGGAGGTAGCTCCATTATAAAATGGGATGTTTCTCCTTTAAACAAAGTTTTAGAAAATATTTTTCCCATTATCAATGCTACTATAATTCCTAAAAAGTAAAGGGAAAAAAGAACCAATCCTCCATTATCAGGGAAAAAGGCAGCTATAAACATTGTATATATTGGTATCTTAGCCCCACATGACATAAAAGGATTGATAAGTAAGGCTATCATTCGATCTTTTTTATTTTCTAAAGTTCTAGTAGACATTATGCCAGGAACATTACATCCAAAACCAATAATCATAGATATAAAGGTTTTACCATGAAGCCCAAGAGTTCTCATCAATCCATCCATTACATATGCAGCTCTAGCCATATAACCTGTATCTTCTAATATGCCTAAAAATAAATATAAAACTGCAATTAAGGGAATAAATTCAAGTACTGCTCCTACTCCAGCAAAAAGACCGTCTGATATAAAGTCTAAAATCCATTGTGGAGATCCTATATTAGCTAAAAATCCTACTATAGTATTAGCTAGGAAGTCTACTATACTTACCATATACTCGCCTAAGAGATCTTCTCCTATAAAAAAAGTTAATTGAAAAATAACAAACATAATTAGTGCAAAAATAGGTATACCAAAATACTTATGTGTGACTACTTTATCTATCTTATCTGTTAAAGTCTCAATTTCTTCTTCAGGTCTTTTGATGCTTTTTTTTACAATATTAGTTATAAAATTATATCTTTTATCTACTATCTCCAATTCGTATTCCATAGATTTTTCTTCCATAGAGGAAAGAAGATCAATTATCTTTTGATCATTACTATCGTTAAGTAATTTACATATTTCTTTATCACCTTCTAGTGACTTTAAAGCTATCCATCTTTTAGGATAATCAAAAGTTAAATTAGAAATAACTTTTTCTATATTTTCTATTCCTTTATCTATTTCATCTCCATAAGTAAAAGATTTACTTATATTATCCTTTTTATCCATAAGTTCAATAGATTTTTCAATTAAATCATCTAAGCCTTTAGATTTAGATGCAATGGTAGGAATAGCCGGTATACCTAAATCCTTGGATAGATTATCTATATCTATCTTGATATTTTTTTGTTTAGCTTCGTCCATCATATTAAGGGCAATAATTATATTTGCGCCCATTTCCATTAATTGAGTGGTCAAATAAAGATTTCTCTCTATATTAGTAGAATCTATTACATTGACTACTATATCTGGATTTCCTTTCAGAATATAATCTCTGGCTACGATTTCATCTTCTGAATATGCCCCAAGACTATAGGTACCAGGTAAATCTACAACCTTATATTTTATATCTTTATATTTAAAACTACCTTCTTTTTTCTCAACAGTAACTCCTGGCCAGTTTCCCACATGTTGATTGGAACCGGTTAAAGCATTAAATAAGGTAGTCTTTCCACTATTAGGATTTCCTACAAATGCAATAGTTTTCAAATAAAATCCTCCTTTTTACATTATGATATTTTTTCTTCAATAAAGACATGTGATGCCAGCCCTCTTCCCAAGGCTAATTTATTTCCAGAAATATTTAGTATTATAGGACCAAAGTCATTTTTTACAACTTTAAATATAGCGCCTTTATGAAGTCCTAGCTCATATAATCTCTTTTTAGCAGTACATCCACCAGAAATTTCTCTTATTTTGCCATAGTCATTAGCTTTTAAAAAATTTAACGATGTATTATTCATATTGCATCATCCTTTCAAGTTTGTTTTCAGTAGATATGAATATTATATATATTAGGGGTTATTTGATAATCATTATCAGTATCGGTATTCAAATTATACAGTACTTTTATAATAAAATCAATAGTTATATAAAATTAATATAGACAAATATTGGATAGGCTTATTTGAGCTTATCAGAAATAATTGATTAATTATAGATATTAAAAGGAATAATAAAAATATAAGGATTATTTGACAAAGATAAAAAATGATTGTATAATTTAAATACACCTACCCGGGGAGGGGGTGTAAAAAGGAGTGATAAAATGACAGCTAAAAAAGATAATGATAATATAGAAGTAGATTTAGTAAAAAGGACATTATTGGTTGGAGGTATGACTTGAGCGGCCTGTTCTACAAGAGTAGGTAATGCTCTTAACAAATTGGAAGGCGTAGTGAATGCAACAGTGAACTTGTCTACAAATAAAGCTATAGTAGAATATCAAGAGGGTACCATAGATGATGAATTATTGGTTGAAACTGTTGAAAAGGCTGGATATAAGGCAGAGATAGAAGTTGAAAGAGATCTAGATAAAGAAAGAAAATTAAGAGAAAAGGAAATTAAGTCTCTAAAGACATCCTTTATTATATCAGCAATATTTAGTATACCATTATTTTCAGCTATGTTTTTTCATATGGCAGGAATCGATAATATATTAGGAAATGGTTGGTTTCAATTAGCTCTTGCAAGTCCAGTTCAATTTATTATAGGCTGGAGGTTTTATAAAGGCGCATTTAATTCCTTAAGAGGTGGAGGAGCTAATATGGATGTTTTAGTATCCATGGGAACCTCAGCAGCCTATTTTTACAGTGTCTACAACCTATTAACAGGAGTTCATGAATATTACTTTGAAGCTTCTGCAGTTATTATAACCTTAATACTTCTAGGTAAGACATTTGAAGCAATAGCTAAAGGAAAAACTTCTGAAGCCATAAGGAAACTAATGGGTCTACAAGCTAAGACTGCTAGAGTTATAAAAGATGGAAAAGAAGTAGATATTCCAATAGAAGAAGTGGAAATAGGAGATATTATAGTAGTTAGACCTGGGGAAAAGTTACCTGTTGATGGAATAATAACCCAAGGGAATTCATCAATAGATGAGTCAATGATAACAGGTGAAAGTATTCCAGTAGATAAAACAATAGATGATGAAGTAGTAGGAGCAACTATAAATAAATTTGGAAGTTTTAGATTTAGGGCAACAAAAATAGGTAAGGACACAGTACTTGCTCAAATAGTTAAGTTAGTAGAAGAAGCTCAAGGATCTAAGGCTCCTGTACAAAGATTGGCAGATAAGATATCTGGAATATTTGTTCCAATAGTAGTGGGGATAGCATTATTAACATTTTTAGTATTCTATTTTATAGAAGGTAGTTTTAATATAGGACTTGTCAATGCAGTAGCTGTTCTTGTAATAGCTTGTCCTTGTTCTTTAGGATTAGCAACACCTACTGCCATAATGGTAGCCACAGGAAAAGCTGCAGAGCATGGAATACTCATTAAATCAGGTGAGCATCTAGAGAGAGCCCATAAAATGGATGCAATAGTCTTTGACAAGACTGGAACAATAACTAAAGGTGATCCTGAAGTAACAGATATATTAACCTTTCAGGATATGGATAGAAATCAGCTTCTTAGAATTGCAGCATCAATAGAAAAAACCTCAGAACATCCACTAGGTCAAGCAATAGTAAATAAAGCTGAAGAAGAATCATTAAGTTTAACAGAAGCAGAGGCTTTTGTAGCAGTAGCTGGTAAGGGTTTGAAATCAAAATTTCAAGGTAAAGAAACATTTATAGGAAATAGAAAATTAATGAAGGAAAACAATATATCTATAAAGGATGTAGAAAAGGATTTATTAAGATTGGAAGAAGAAGGAAAGACAGCAATGCTTTTAGCTATTGATGGAAAGTTATCTGGAATAATAGCCGTAGCAGATCAGATAAAAGAAACATCTAAAGAAGCCATAGAAAAATTAAAGTCTATGGGATTAGATATATATATGATTACTGGAGACAATGAAAGAACAGCCAAAGCTATAGCTAATCAAGTTGCTATAGTAAATGTATTGGCTGAAGTTCTTCCAGAAAACAAAGCAAAAGAAATAGAGAAATTAAAAACAAATGGAAAACATGTAGGAATGGTAGGAGACGGAATAAATGACGCTCCAGCCCTTGTAGCAGCAGATATAGGCTTTGCTATAGGAACTGGGACAGATGTTGCTATGGAAGCTGCTGATATCACTTTAATGAGTGGAGATTTATTAGGTCTAGTAACAGCAATTAGATTAAGCCATAGAACTATGAGAACCATAAAACAAAACTTATTTTGGGCATTCTTTTATAATAGTATAGGAATACCCTTTGCAGCTCTAGGTTTTTTGAATCCAATGGTGGCAGGAGCGGCAATGGCATTTAGTTCAGTTTCAGTAGTGACCAATTCACTTAGATTGAAGAATTTTAAATAATAGGAGGAATTTATTATGAAAAAAGTTTTATTAGTAGAAGGTATGTCATGTGGACATTGTGAAAAGGCTGTAAAAGATGCACTTGGTGAATTAGATGGGGTAAAGTTAGTGAATGTAAATTTAGATAGTAAAAAGGTAGAAGTAGAAGGAGAAAAATTACAAGATAATATTCTTAAAGAAGCGGTAGAAGAAGCTGGTTACCATGTATTAGAAATTAAATAAAAGGTTAAAGGCGTGATATTATGAATCCAGGTAAGAAAAAAGCTACGATTAAATTAAAGACAGCTAGAGGTCAAATTGATGGGATAATTAAGATGTTAGAAAATGATAGGTATTGTGTAGATATATCTACACAGATTTTATCAGCAATTGGACTTTTAAAGAAAGCAAATATAGATGTATTGAATAGTCATATAAGAACCTGTGTATCTACAGCAATATTAGAAAGTGAAGATCAGGGAGAAGAAAAGATAGAAGAGATTATAAACATAATAGATAAATATATAAAATAATAATGTAAAAGATAAGAGCAAGTTATAAGAAGTCTTTATAATTTGCTCTTTTGGGTATATATAATAAATAGCAATTGATTTTTGTTACGAAATTTATTATAATTATAGTAAAGGTCAAAGAAAGTCAAAAGAACTTTTTCATATTTAATAGGGAAGGAGTGAATTCATGGAATATAAAGATTATTATAAAGTACTTGGGGTAGATAAGAGTGTTTCTCAAGATGAAATAAAAAAAGCTTATAGAAAACTGGCTAAAAAATATCATCCGGATTTAAATCCAGATAATGATAAGGCTCAAGAAAAATTTAAAGAAATAAATGAAGCTTACGAGGTATTAAGTGATAAAGAAAAAAGAAAACAATATGATACATTTGGTTCAGGATACAATTTTACAAATGGACAAAATTTTGATCCATCCCAATATGGGTTTGGTGGAGCTTCTCACACATATACATCAGGCAGTGGTGATTTTAGTGATTTCTTTAATATGTTCTTTTCAGGGGGAGGACCTAGTAGTGGAGGCAGTAGTAGACGAAGCAGTGGTTTTGATATAGGTGATTTATTTGGTGGAGGAAGAAGGACTAAGGCCAAAAGACCATCTTATGAATCAGAGCTTAATATTACTTTAGAAGAAGGATACCATGGAAAGACAAAAGAGATTATGCTGAATATAGGTGGAGAAAATAAGACTTTATCAATAAATATCCCAAAGGGAATATTACCCGGGAAAAAATTGAAAGTAAAGGGAGAAAAATGGGGAATAAATGGAGATATATTATTTAAGATAAATTTAAAAGAAGATGGAAAGAATAAATTAGATGGTCTAGATATAGTATCAAAACTAGATCTATTACCTTATGAAGCAGCCTTAGGGGATAAGACGGTAGTATCTACCCTAGATGGAAAGATTAAAATAAACATTCCAAAAGCTATATCATCGGGGAAAAAAATTAGAATACCTAAAAAGGGTTATAAGGATATGAAGGGAAATAAAGGGGACTTATTTATAGAAATAAATATAGTATTACCAGAAGAATTAACAAAAGAAGAAATAAAACTTTATGAAAAGCTTAAAAAAGTTGCGGAGAAAAGAAATAACAAATAAAAGGAGGTTTTAGTATGGATTTAAATAAATTTACTCAAAAGTCAGTAGAGGCAATACAAAATTCACAAAAAGTGGCCATAAAAAACGCTAACCCAGAACTTAAGGAAATCCATATACATTATGGTCTAATGAGTTTGGATGGGGGATTAATTCCAAAAGTTCTTTCATATATGGGAGAAAACGCAGAATTGATCTTAGCGGATATAAAAAGGGAAATAGATAAACTTCCAAAACAATCTGGAGGCAATAGTCTATATCCTAGTACAAATTATACAAGGATAATTTTAAATTCAGAAGATGAAGCTAAGAAATTTGGAGATGAATATGTAGGTGTAGAACATATTTATATATCTCTTTTAAAAGAAAAAGCAACAATTTCTGAAAATATATTTAAAAAATATAATATTAACTTACAAAGGTTTTTAGAAGCTTTAAAAGAAATTAGGGGTAATCAAACTATAACATCAGATAATCCAGAATCAACATATGATGCTTTAAATAAATTTGGTAGAGATTTAGTAGAGGAAGCAAAAAAAGGTAAAATGGATCCAGTTATAGGTAGAGATGAGGAAGTAAGAAATGTAATTAGAATAATATCAAGAAGAACAAAAAACAATCCAGTACTAATAGGTGATCCAGGAGTTGGTAAGACTGCCATAGTAGAGGGATTGGCACAAAGGATAGTAAGGGGAGATGTACCAGAAGGATTAAAAGATAAAACTATATTTGCCTTAGATATGGGAGCTTTAGTTGCAGGTGCTAAATATAGGGGAGAATTTGAAGAAAGATTAAAAACAGTATTATCTGAAATAGAAAAGTCAAATGGAAGAATAATATTATTTATAGATGAGCTTCACAATATAGTAGGAGCCGGTAGGACAGATGGAGCTATGGATGCTTCTAATTTAATGAAACCTATGCTTGCAAGAGGAGAAGTTCATACAATAGGAGCTACTACTCTAGATGAGTATAGAAAATTCATAGAAAAGGATGCAGCTTTAGAAAGAAGGTTCCAAAGGGTTTTAGTTACAGAGCCAGATTTAGAAGACACTATATCTATACTTCGTGGCATAAAGGACAAATACGAGATTCATCATGGTATTAGAATATCTGATGGAGCTGTAATAGCAGCTGTTACATTATCTGATAGATATATAAGTGATAGATTTTTACCAGATAAGGCTATAGATTTAATGGATGAAGCCTCAGCCATGATACGTACAGAAATAGATTCTATGCCTGAAGAACTAGATGAAACTAGAAGAAGAATATTACAATTGGAAATAGAAAAACAAGCCTTAAAAAAGGAAACAGATGATGCTTCCAAGTTAAGACTTGAGAAATTAGAAAAAGAGCTAAGTGATCTAAAAGAAGATTTTGATATTAAAAAGGCACAATGGGAAGATGAAAAGAAGAGCATTTCCAATATAAAAGATATTAAAGAGGAAATAGATCATGTAAAAACACAAATAGAAGAAGCAGAGAGAAATTATGATCTAGAAAGATTATCCCAACTAAAATATGGTAATTTGGCAGAGTTAGAACAGAAGTTGAAAGAAGCCAATGAAAAAAACCAAGATGGAGACAAAATGCTAAAAGAAGAAGTTGGGGAAGAGGAAATAGCAGAAGTAGTTGCAAAATGGACAGGAATACCTGTTACAAAACTGGTAGAAACTGAAAGAGAAAGATTATTAAATCTTGGAGAAATATTACACAAAAGAGTAATAGGCCAAGAAGAAGCAGTGGAAGCAGTAGTAGAAGCAGTTATTAGGGCTAGAGCAGGCATGAAACAAATCAATAGGCCTATTGGGTCATTCATATTTTTAGGGCCTACAGGAGTAGGAAAAACAGAACTATCTAAAGCTTTAACATCATCATTATTTGATGATGAAAGAAATATGATAAGGATAGATATGAGTGAATATATGGAGAAACATTCAGTGTCTAGACTTGTAGGAGCACCACCAGGATATGTAGGATATGATGAG
>CAZMMV010000065.1:0-4621 GCA_964567475.1 uncultured Tissierellaceae bacterium
TTTTTTATGGCTGCTTTTGGATTGAATTCCATCAATGGAACATGTTTGTGAGCTGCTGCATGAAATATTATTTCTGGTCTTTCTTCTTCTAGTATTTCATCTATTCTTGTTTTATCTCTGACAGAAGCTATAAGTACTTTAAGATTTAGATCTTGGTATTTTCTTAACAATTCATTTTGTAAATCATAGGCATTATTTTCATAAATATCTAATACAATCAAAGTCTTTGGATTATATGTGGCTATTTGTCTGCAAAGTTCTGAACCTATGGATCCTCCTCCACCGGTTACCATGATTATTTTGCCTTCTATAAATTTAGATAATTGCTGTAAATCTAGGTGTATTTCTTTTCTACCCAATAAATCTTCTATCTCCACATTTCTTATTTTTGATACACTTACTTTTCCATCTATTAGTTCGTAAAATCCTGGTAAAATTTTAGTTTTACAACTTGTTTTTTTACATTCATTGATGATTTTCTTTATTTCTGATCCCTTGGCTGAGGGTATTGCTATGATTATTTCATCAATATTCTTTTTTTGACAGATTTTATAAATATCTTTATGATTTCCTAGTATAGGAACTCCATTGATGCCTTTTCCTACTTTTTTAGGATCATCGTCTATAAATCCCACTGGGTCACTATATAATGTTCTATGTCTTTTGAACTCTTTTAATGTCATAGCACCAGCTGCTCCTGCTCCTACTATAAGTACTTTCTTTAATCCTTTTCTTTTTGTAAACCTATACTGTAATAATCTAGTACCACGTAACAAGAATCTAATCCCCCCTATGAATAAGATATCTAAAAATGATACTATGGCCATTATGCTATATGAAAATGTAATACCAGATAAGGTTATATAGATTGCTGAAACTAAATTTCCAAGTAAGGTTGCTAAACATATTTCTACAAGTTCACTTACGCTAGCATATTCCCAAATACTGCTGTAAAGTTTTGATAAATAAAAAATTCCGATTTTTATTATTGTGATAATTATAAGATTAGAAAAGCTAATCCTTAAAAATAAACTTGGAACTCGTCCTTCAAATCTTATTAACAAGGCTAATAAATATGAAATATTTAAAGCGATTATGTCTAGCCCCATTAGTAATGCTACTTTTCTTTTTCTCATAAATACACTCCTCTTTAAAATGAACTATTGAATTTTATACCTCCCATTTCCTAATTATAACATAATTTTATATTATTTGTTTATTTATCATAAAATTCAGTAATAAAATAAGAAAATATGATATAATATAAACAAATTATAGGGGGTGTACTGTGAAGAAAAAAAGAACTTGGATAGGAATTATAATTTTAGCTATTATTGTATTTTTTATCTTTACTAATTTTCACAAAATAAAGTTTGCTATTAGTATGTTAGATGTATATACAAAGAATGCAAAGAAATCTAACTTAAGTGAGACAGAAGGAAAGTCAAGTATAGATACTATTGTTGATAATCCTTTGGATTCTATAGTGAATGCAGGCCAGCCTATGGATACTACTGATGATTATGAAAATGATTCAGATATAGATAACAAGGAAATAAATAATGAAAAGACAGATGATAAAGTAGTGTCTAAGAATAATCCAGCTAATAAAGGTAAAAAGTCTGTTGTGATTATAGCTAGCAAGTATAATAAAGAGTTTACTAATATTCAAAATAGTTTTCAAGGTCAATTACAGGGTCTGGCAAGGCAAGCATATGGTGAATACCAATCTGAAGTAATGTCTACTACTAAACTAACAAATAAATATATGGGTTTAGGATCTGATTTAGAGAGAAAATGTGACAATTTAGTTTACTCGGCTCTTAGCAATATGAAAAAGGAATTGAAGTCTAATGGACATGATACTTCTTTAGTGGAAGAAGTAAAGGATTATTACCAAAATTTTAAGGAAGTAGAGAAAGATAGATTGTTTGATATTGCTTTTAAAAAGATGGACAAATAGATATAACAAAACCCCTTAACGATAGTTGAGGGGTTTTCAATTTCTTCCATATTCTCTTTATGATTATCTTTTTGAGAATTGTGCTGATTTTCTCGCTTTTTTGAATCCGTATTTCTTTCTTTCTTTCATTCTAGAGTCTCTTGTTAAGTAACCTGCTTTTTTAAGTATAGGTCTTAATTCTGGGTCAGATTCTATCAATGCCCTAGCTACACCATGTCTGATGGCTCCTGCTTGACCAGTGGATCCTCCACCTTCTACATTTACGACTACATCGTATTTATCTAATGTTTCTGATGCAATTAGTGGTTCTTTTGCAATAACCCTTAAAGTTTCATAATCAAAATAATTTTCGATTTCTTTTTTATTTACAGTAAAATTACCATTTCCTGGTATCAATCTTACTCTTGCAACTGAAGTCTTTCTTCTTCCAGTTCCGATAAATTGTATGTTTGCCACTTACAGTCCTCCTCTCTACTTTCGATTAAAATTCATAAGTTTCAGGTTGTTGAGCTTGGTGATCATGCTCAGCTCCGCCATACACTTTTAATTTCTTAATCATGCTTCTTCCTAAACTATTTTTTGGAAGCATTCCTTTTACTGCTAATTCTATTATTTTTTCTGGTTTTTCTTCAACTAATCTTTTGTATGGTATTTCTTTCAATCCACCTGGATGTCCAGTGTGGTAAACATAATTTTTTTGTTCCCATTTCTTTCCTGTTAATCTGATTTTTGCTGCATTTATAATAATGACAAAGTCTCCTGTGTCTACATGAGGAGTATATATTGCTTTGTTTTTACCACTTAAGATATTAGCAATCTCTGTAGATAATCTACCTAAAACTTTATCCTCAGCGTCTATTACATACCATTTTCTATCTACTTCATTTGTTTTAGCCATAAAGCTTTTCATCGTTTTCCCTCCTTATATGAACCTTGAGCAGTCTATATTAAAAAAGTTCCGGGCACTCTTTTTAAACACTCTCCATACATTTTAATATATGTAATTATCAATGTCAAGTGATTTTTTAATTATAAAAAACTTCTTTTAAATAAAGTCCTTGTGCCGGTGCTGTCGGTCCTGATTTTTCTCTTTTTTTTGCTTTGATTATACTTGGCAATTCTTCTTTTGCAATCTTTCCTATTCCTATGGATATCAATGTACCCACTATGATTCTCACCATATTGTGTAAAAAGCTCTTACCTTCTATGGTAAATTCTATTATGTCACCTTTTCTAACTATATCTATATCATATATTGTTCTAACTGAAGTATGGACCACAGATTCTGTTGGTTTGAAACTTTCAAAATCATGTGTTCCTATGAGATGTTTTGAAGCTATTTGCATAGCTTCTAGATCTATATCATAGTGGCAAAAATATGAGAACCTTTTATAAAGGGCTCTTGGTAGTTTGCCATTATAGACAATATATTTATATACTTTTTTTCTTGCATCAAATCTAGAATGAAAATCTAAACTTACTTCTTCTGAATTTATAATAGTTATATCTTCTGGCAGGTATTCTTTTAAGGCATGTTTATACCTTTCACCTGGCATTCTGGCATTTGTTTTGAAGTTTGCAACTTGGCCTAATGCATGTACTTTTTTATCTGTCCTACCTGAACCTATGAGATTTACTTTTTCTCCTATTGTTCTTTCTATGGCTTTTTCTATTTCTCCCTGGATGGTCTTTACATCATTTTGCTTTTGCCAACCAGAATAGTTTGTACCTTCATATTCAATGATTAATTTTATATTTTTCATAAATTATCACATAAAAAACCTAGTTGATATTATAAATCCAAAAAATACCATTGAGGATACAAGTGTTAGCATATCAGATTTAACAAGCTTTAGCTCGTTTAATCTAGTCCTATTGTCTCCACCTCTATAGCATCTAGCTTCCATTGCTGTTGCTAATTCATCTGCTCTTCTAAAGGCATTGATAAACAAGGGTACTAACAAGGGTACTAGGTTCTTGGCTCTTCTTAGTATATTACCTGATTCAAAATCAGCTCCTCTTGCCATCTGAGCTTTCATTATTTTATCTGTTTCTTCTAATAGTGTCGGTATAAATCTAAGAGCTATTGTCATCATCATAGCAAGTTCATGTGCTGGCACTCCTATCTTTTTAAGAGGGTTTAAAAGGCTCTCTATACCATCTGTAAGTGCTATTGGTGATGTTGTTAGTGTAAGGAGTGAAGTGCCTGTTATAAGGAATATAAGCCTCAATCCCATAAAGAATGCAAAGTACAAGCCTTCTTTTGTAATGCTTAGTGGTCCTATTTTATATAGTACTTCTCCTTTAGTTAGAAATATGTTAATTGCAAAGGTGATCAATATTATAAATAAAAGGGGTCTTAGTCCTTTTATTATATAATTTAAGGGAACTCCTGATATTTTAATTACCATTAGGATAAATCCTAATATAAAAATATAAGGAATAAAACTATTTACAAAGAATAAAGACATTATAAATAATGATACTATAATTATCTTTATTCTTGGATCTAATCTATGGATAATAGTATCTCCAGGAAAATATTGTCCTATTGTTATGTCTTTAAGCATCTTTATTACTCCTTAAAATTTCTAATATTTTTTCTTTCGCTTCTTCTACTGTTAGTACTATATCTGTATTGTCTATTTTTTTAGTCTT
>CAZMMV010000065.1:4721-9393 GCA_964567475.1 uncultured Tissierellaceae bacterium
TCCATGGATTCCTTGACTCTTTCATCTACTTCTTCTTTGCTTAGGCCAAGGTTTTTAGGTCCAAAGGCTATATCTTTATATATTGTTTCTTCAAACAGCTGATGTTCTGGATACTGAAATACTAATCCAACTTTTTGCCTAATTTCTTTGAGATTAGATTTTTTTTCTGTTATATCAATCCCATCGATTATTATTCTACCTGAAGTGGGTTTTACTAAGCCATTTAGATGCTGAACTAGTGTAGATTTACCTGATCCTGTGTGGCCTATCAAACCTATAAACTCCCCTTGATCTATTTCTAGATTGATATTGTCCAAGGCCTTTTTTTCAAAGGGTGTATTTTCATTATATATATAGTTTAAGTTTTCTATTTTCATAATCATAACAATTCCACCAACTCTTCTATTGATAAGACATCATCTTTTAGGTCTATACCTTCTTTTCTAAGTTCAAAGGCTAGTTCTGTTACTTGAGGTACATCTAGACCTAAAGCTTTTACTTTTTCTACTTGACTAAATATTTCTTTTGGAGTTCCCTCCATTACAATTTTGCCTTTTTCCATAACTATAACCCTATCTGCCTGTACGGCCTCATCCATATAATGAGTGATTAGTATTATTGTTTTGTTTTCTTCTTTATTTAACTTTTTTATTGTATTCATTACTTCTATTCTACCTGTAGGGTCTAACATAGATGTTGGCTCGTCAAATATTATGCATTCTGGATTCATTGCCAGTATGCCTGCTATGGCTACTCTTTGTTTTTGACCTCCGGATAGTAGGTGAGGTGCGTGTTTTTTGTATTCACTCATTTCTACTATATCCAAGGCTTGGTCTACCCTTCTTCTAATTTCCTTAGGATCTATTCCCAAGTTTTCTGGACCAAAGGCTACATCTTCTTCTACTATGGTGGCTACTATTTGATTGTCTGGGTTTTGGAATACCATACCAGCCTTTTCTCTTATATTCCATATCTTATCCTCTTCTTTTGTATTCATACCCATTACGCTTATATCTCCTGTAGATGGAAGTATAAGTCCATTGATCAATTTTGCTAAAGTTGACTTTCCAGAGCCATTATGTCCTAGTACAACTAGAAACTCTCCCTTGTCTACTTTCATATTGATACCATCTACTGCCTTTTCCATATTGTCATCTATTAGTGATTTATATTCATAAGTTGTGTTTTCTATTTTTATCATATTATCCCTCTATTGTTGAATTTAAGATTAATAATTGTCTGTATTAATCCCTAGTCTAATATAACATAATAATTGTCAATTGACAATTGACAATTAAAAATTAAATGTGTTAGGGCATATCATGCAGTAGCACTACTCAAATCTATTTACTCGCTAAGCTCGTATAGATTTGGTGTGCCTTGCGTTTGACCTACCAGCAATTTGTGGAAATGCACCACAAATTGGGTTAGGGCATATCATGCAGTAGCACTACTCAAATCTATTTACTCGCTAAGCTCGTATAGATTTGGTGTGCCTTGCGTTTGACCTACCAGCAATTTGTGGAAATGCACCACAAATTGGGTTAGGGCATAAAAAAAAGGGACTAAGTCAAAACTTAATCCCCCTACCTTTTTATACTAATTCTAGTATTGCAATTTCTGCTGCGTCTCCACGACGTGGCCCAACTCTTAGCACTCTGGTGTATCCACCATTTCTGTCTGCATATTTCGGTCCGATTTCGCTAAATAACTTCGTAACTACATCTTCGTCATATACATAAGCTAAAACTTGTCTTCTAGCATTTAGATCTCCTCTTTTTGCTAAAGTGATCATCTTGTCTGTCATTCTTTGTGCTTCTTTAGCTCTAGAAAATGTTGTTTGTATTCTTCCACTTCTTAACAGTGAAGTTACTAAGTTTCTAAGCATTGCTTTTCTATGATCCGTAGGGCGACCAAGTTTTCTTAATGTTGCCATAATTATCCCTCCTTAATGCCTTATTACTCATCAGATTTTTTTAAGCTTAATCCTAGTTCAGCAAGTTTTTCTTGTACTTCCTCAAGGGACTTTTTACCAAGATTTCTTACTTTCATCATGTCATCTTCAGTTTTTTGAATTAATTCTTCTACGGAGTTTATAGCTGCTCTTTTCAAGCAATTGTAACTACGTACTGAAAGATCTAATTCTTCTACTGTCATTTCTAGGACTTTTTCTTGTTTATCTTCTTCTTTTTCTACCATTATCTCTACTTCATTAACATGTTCTGTTAATCCTATAAAAAGATTTAAATGTTCTGTTAGTATTTTTGCTCCAAGAGAAGTTGCCTCATCTGGATCCATTGTACCATCTGTCCAAACTTCTAAAACCAATCTATCATAATTGGTAATTTGTCCGACTCTAGTGTTTTCAACTTGGAAATTAACTTTTTTTACTGGAGTAAAAGAAGAATCCACAGGAATAACACCTACAGGTTGGTCGTCTTTTTTATTTTTTTCGGCTACTACGTATCCACGGCCTTTCACTAACTCTAATTCAATATATAGATTTCCATCTTCATTTATAGTTGCTATGTGATGGTCCTTGTTTATTATCTCTACATCTGGTCCAGTTATTATATCTTTTGCTGTTACTTCTTGAGCACCTTCTGCTTCTATTCTAAGGACAACTGGCTCATCTGTAAATACTTTTGCCGCCAGTCCCTTTATGTTCAAGATAACCTCTGGTAAATCTTCCAATACTCCTGGCATTGTTGAAAATTCATGGAGAACACCTTGCACTTTTATAGAAGATATGGCAGCTCCTGGTAATGAAGATAATAAAACTCTACGAAGTGAGTTTCCTAAACTGATACCATAGCCTCTTTCAAGTGGTTCTACCATGAATTTTCCATAGGCTTCTTCCTTGTTTAATTCTAATATTTCAATTTTTGGTTTTTCAATTTCTATCATTTACATTAACCCTCCTTAAGTTTTGGTTTATTAAAATATGAGGGCAACTCTTGTTATTATTATTATTTAGAATACAACTCAACAATCAAGTGTTCTTCTACTGGAATATCTATATCTTCTCTAGTTGGTTCAGCTGTTACGCTGCCCTTAAAGTTTTCAAGATCAATATCTACCCATTTAACAGTGTTACCATTATGGTTTTCTGCTATATGCTTAAGTTTCTCACTATTTTTACTTCTACCTTTTACTTCGATTACATCTCCTGCGGAAACTAATGCTGATGGTATATCTACTTTTTTGCCATTTACTAAGAAGTGACCATGTGTAACTAATTGTCTAGCTTCTGCTCTTGATAGTGCAAAACCCATTCTATAAACAACATTGTCTAATCTTAATTCTAATAGTCTAAGTAAATTCTCACCTGTAATTCCCTGCATTTTATCTGCTGTTGTAAATGCTTTTAGCATTTGAGATTCAGAAATACCATAGAATCTACGTACTTTCTGTTTTTCTCTAAGCTGCATTCCATATTCTGTTACTTTTTTTCTTCCTTGTCCATGTTGACCTGGCGCATAGTTCTTTTTAACTATTGCACATTTATCAGTATAACATCTATCGCCTTTAAGGAATAGCTTCGCTCCCTCTCTACGACAAAGTCTACATGTTGGACCTGTATATCTTGACATCTACTAACACCTCCTATTAAACTCTCTAATTATACTCTTCTACGTTTTGGTGGCCTACATCCATTATGTGGAATTGGAGTAACGTCTTTTATCATACTTACTTCTAATCCCGTTGCTTGTAATGATCTGATAGCCGCTTCTCTTCCTGATCCTGGTCCTTTTACAAATACTTCTACATTTTTCAAACCATGTTCCATGGCTTTTTTAGCTGCTTCTTCAGCTGCTTGTTGTGCTGCAAAAGGAGTGGATTTTCTTGAACCTCTAAAACCTAATTGTCCTGCACTTGCCCACGACACTGCATTACCATTTACATCTGTTATTGTAACAATTGTATTGTTAAAGGTGGACTGAATATGTGCTACTCCACGCTCTATATTTTTACGTTCACGTCTTCTGCGAACTTGTGTAGTTTTTTTACCACCCTTTTGTACTGCCATTCAATTTCCCTCCTTATTTCTTCTTGTTCGCCATAGTTTTTCTAGGACCTTTTCTGGTTCTAGCATTTGTTTTGGATCTTTGACCTCTTACAGGTAATCCTTTACGATGACGAATTCCTCTGTAGCAATTGATCTCGATTAATCTTTTGATATCAAATGCGATAGTACGGCGACGGTCACCCTCAACCTGAAGGTTGTGGTCGATGTATTCACGCAACTTTGAAATATCATCCTCAGTTAAGTATTTAGATTAACCCAATTTTACGGAGGTACACATTATGGATGAAGTAGTTTTTTCGGCGCTGACTACTTTTTGGAAGGTTCTGGCGACACCCACGGTGATGTTTGGCATTTTCATCATTCCGGCGACACTGTACGGAGTGTTGCAATGCATAAAAAACACCTTGGAAGGCAAGACAGTTAAGGAGTATTTAAAGACATTTATTTGGACTTCCGTCGGACTTATCGTTACGCTTGCTCCGGCGATTTCAAAGGTATTTGAGGTTGCAAGTAACAATTATTAAAAAAGTAAGCTGTTCAAACGAACAGCTTACTTTTTTTATCCGATGGGATTTCCCAAGCGGGAAAGCACTTCTGCAAAATACTCGGGGAGGTCGGTGGTGAGATGCACAGGCACGGCGG
>CAZMMV010000066.1:0-9300 GCA_964567475.1 uncultured Tissierellaceae bacterium
TCTACTCTCCTATGATTTCGATTAGATGCTCAAGAATGTTTTTCATTTATAAATTGGATATCGGATTTTCACCAAGCCCGACTCTCTAAAATCTTCTCTATAAACTACTCTTTCTATCAAAGCTTCATTATATTATAAATGCCATTATAGTATAGCTTAATACTCTAGTCAAGTAAATTTTTACTCCTCTGGCATTTCCCAGTTGTGATAAACCTCTTGAACGTCATCATTGTCCTCAAGTAAATCTATTAACTTTTCCATCCCTTTAATCTCTTCTGGATCTGTTAATTTTATTGTATTTTGTGGAATATAAGTAAGTTCTGCCATGGCAAATTCGTAACCTGCTTCTTTTAATCCTTCAAGAACTGTATCGAAATCCTCTGGAGCAGTAATTACTTCAAATCCTTCATCTTCTGCTAAAAAGTCTTCAGCTCCTAGTTCTATTGCAGTCATAGTTAATTCATCTTCATCTATGGCATCTGTTCTCTCTATGGCAAGTATACCCTTCCTATCAAACATAAAAGTAACACAACCCGATTGACCTAAGTTTCCTCCACCTTTATCAAAAGCATGTCTTACATCAGGTGCTGTTCTATTTCTATTGTCTGTTAAGCACTCTACAAATACTGCTATTCCACTAGGTCCATATCCTTCATAAACTATTTCTTCAAAATTTGCTGCTCCTAATTCTCCAGAACCTTTTTTTACAGCTCTATCTATATTATCATTTGGCATATTTGCAGCTTTAGCTTTTTCAATTGCTGCCTTTAGAGATGGATTATACTCTAAATCCACTCCTCCTTCTTTTGCTGCAACCATGATATATCTGGCTAATTTTGAAAATTCTTTAGCTTTTTTGGCATCTTCTTTCCCTTTTTTGTTTTTTATATTATTCCATTTAGAATGTCCTGCCATTTAATTCACTCTCCTTATCATATTAACTTCTATATTCTAGCACATATATACATATATTTCATTATATTTAAAATAATATTTATCCTTTATTCTTCCCATACAAATATAGGTGGATACTCCCTTTTATGCTGACTTTTTTTATCCATTTTATCTATTTTTTCCACTATAGCTTTAGGTCCTTTTCCAGTTTTAATATAAGTATCTAATACATCATAAGAAAAACCCATTTCCTTTTCATCAGTTTGATTTTCCCATAGCCCTGCTGTAGGTGGTTTTTCTATTACTATATCAGGAACTTTTAAATATCTAGCTAAATCACGAATTTCAGACTTCACAAAAGATACTAGTGGAAGTAAATCTACACCACTATCTCCATGCTTAGTAAAATAACCTACTGTAAATTCAGATTTATTACTAGAACCTAATACTAAGTAATTATTGCTTTGGCCATAATAATATAAAGTTGACATCCTAAGTCTTGGCTTTAAATTAGATATAGCTAATTTATTTTCACTTTTATCTGGCATAGCTTCCATTAAAGTATCAAAAGAATTAGATAGGTCTACCTTTGCAGTTTTTAATTTCAATGCATCGGCTACTAATTTTCCATGATTTTCATCTATTGGATCACTATGACAAGGCATTATAATTCCTATAGAATTGTTTGGAAATGCCTTTTTAGCAATTCCAGCTATTACTGCAGAATCTATTCCTCCACTTAATCCAAACACCACACCTTTAGCTCCTGCACTATTTACCTTTTCTTTAAGCCAGTTTACTAGTTCATTACATATTTCATCTATATTGTCCACAGTCTTCCTCCATTCATTTAAATTTCAATAATATATTAATATATGTATATCTTTTTCTTAATTGGTGAGATTAATCATAATGATTATAACATAAAGGAGTAAAATATGGAAAAAAATAAAATCAAATTATTAGCTATTGGCCTTGTTACCGGACTAGTAAATGGTTTATTTGGTTCTGGTGGTGGTACTATAGTAGTTCCATGTTTAGTTTTTCTAGTTGGATTAAATGATTACAAAGCACATGCAACTGCAATTTCTGTAATACTTCCTCTATCTATTATCAGTACAATTATATACTTTGTAAATGGGAATATTCCTATTAAAACCTCTTTATTAATTATCTCTGGAGGTCTAGGAGGAAGTTTTATTGGAGCTAAAACTCTAAATAAAATACCTATTAATATATTGAGAAAAATATTCTCTAGTGTAATTATATATTCTGCCATAAGGATGATATGGAAATGATTTTAATTTTAATAGGATTTTTATCTGGTATAATTAGTGGAATGGGTATAGGCGGAGGAAGCATACTTATTCCTGCCTTAGTTCTTTTTCATAATATTCCTCAGCAAGAAGCTCAAGGAATAAATTTAATTGTTTTTCTTCCTATAGCTTCAGTTGCATTAATTACCCATTATAAAAAAGGAAATATTGACTTTTCCTTTGCCAAGTTCATTATATTGGGAGGAATAGCAGGGGCTATAATAGGTTCCTTTTTAGCTCTAAAAATTGATCCTTTAAAGCTAAAAAAATACTTTGGTTTCTTTCTTCTATTAATAGGGATTTATGAATTGTATTCTAGTAAAAAGAAAAAATGATTTAAAAAATAAACATGATACAGATATAATTAAATATCTTTATCATGTTTATTTTTATTTCCTACTTCTTAATATTTTGTTATTTTTAACAGGAATATATTCCTCACCTATGTTTTCAAAAATAGCTTCTCCACTTGTTAAATCAGTTATCATACTAATAAATTCATCTTCCATTTTTTCATTTACAAGTATAAAGATATTAACTTTATCATCATAAACTGATTCGTCTAATATATAATCTTCACTAAGAATATAATTTTCTACTTTACCATAGGAAGTATAATCTATTCTTATTTTTATCTTTTTATGAAGAATCATATCTACTATTATACCGGCTTCTATACCTATTTTAGCTCCTTTAGTATATGCACGAATCAATCCTCCAGCCCCTAATTTTATTCCTCCAAAATATCTAGTTATCACAACTACAACATTTCTTAGATTTTCTTTTTTTATAACTTCTAGGGCTGGTATACCTGCTGTACCAGATGGCTCTCCATCATCACTAAATCTTTGAATATTACTATTTTGACCTAGTGCATAAGCATATACATTATGAGTAGCATCCCTGTGTTTAGTACTTATCTCTTCAATAAATTTTAGAGCTTCCTCTTCATCTTCAACAGGTTTCGCATATCCAATAAATCTAGATTTATTAATTATTATTTCACTTTCTCCATATTTAAATATGGTTTTATAATTTTTATTCATTTATAACTTCCTTTAACCCATTTTTTTCTTGATATTTCTAAAACTGTAAATACCTTTTATAAAAACAAACTATTTTATTTATTCTATAATATATTCCTTGTATTTTTCATAATCAATACTATTAATGGTTAATTCTAAAATTGTACCTTCTTCAATATACTCAACATGTAATATATTATAATTTTCCATAAAATAATTAACTACATCTTGCTTATTATAAGATAATTTAATCTTCACTTTTTTAAACTTTTGAGGAAGTGACTCTTCTATTTTTTCTAATAACTTTTTAATGTCTTCTTCATTGAAAGCAGATATAAACATTTTATCATTTACAAAATTATGATCGTAAAACAAATTTTCTATTTCAGTTTTATCTATTTTATTAAAAAGAGTTATAGTGGGCTTTTCCAAAACTTTTAGGTCTTTTAGTAACTCATATGTTGTTCTTAACTGTATCTCTAAATCCTCATTAGAAGCATCTACAACATGAAGAAGTAAATCTGCATATTGAACCTCCTCAAGCGTGCCCTTAAAGGCTTCTACAAGCTTTGTAGGTAGTTTCGATACAAATCCTACAGTGTCTGTAAGTAAAAATGTCTGTCCATTAGGTAGGCTACCTCGTCTTAAAGAAGTATCCAATGTAGCAAAAAGCATATCTTTAACAAAAACCTCTTTATTTGTATTGTCTTGATTAGTTAATTTTATTATATTATTTAACAAGGTTGATTTTCCTGCATTAGTATATCCAACCAAGGCTACTATAGGAAGATTTGAATCATTTCTTTTTCTTCTTTTAACATCCCTATTTTTTTCTATGTCCTTTAATTCAGATTCTATGTTGTTTATTTCTTTTAAAATATGTCTTCTATCAGTTTCAAGCTTTTGTTCACCAGGACCCCTAGTACCTATTCCTCCACCTTCTCTAGATAAATAATCTCTAAATCCCACTAATCTTGGAAGCCTATATTTTAGTTGAGCTAACTTGACCTGAAGTTTTCCTTCTTTAGAGTCTGCTCTTTTAGCAAATATATCTAAAATTAAATTAGTTCTATCTATTATTTTTTTATCAATTATTTCTTCTAAGTTTCTTAACTGAGCTCCTGAAAGTTCATCATTAAAAACTACTGTAGAAACATCTAACTCATAACAATAGTTTTTAATTTCTTCAGCCTTACCTTTACCTATAAAATGAGCTGCATTAATCTTATGATTTCTTTGTACTAACCTTTCAACTACATTTCCCCCAGCTGCTTTTACCAATTCTTCCAGTTCATCCATGGAATTATCTATGTTTATAATATCTGTATCTAATTCTACACCTACAATTATAACCTTTTCTATGTTTATATTATCTTTTTCCAATATATCACCTTCCAATTTAAATACTTACCCTATTTTCTATATTATATCATTATTTCACTATTTTATCTAATTTAATGTATGACTAGTATAGACAAGGAAATAATCATATAAAGTCTAAATCGTAACCCTATTGTAATACATATTGTATTAACTAATATTAACATTCTAATATTTCTATGATATAATAAAATGGCTAAAGCCTTTTCTCAATTAAGGAGGTAATTTTATGGATAATGACAAAGACAATAAAAGACGTAGAAAAAAGAAAAATAAAAAAGGACAAACCATACTAAAGACAATTAAGGTATTATTTATTATTATATTAATGATTGCTATTATAGCTGGTGGAACTTTAATAGGTGTAGTACTTTCTATATTACATGATGTACCTGATATGGATCCTACAACTATAAATGCCTTAGATCAAACTTCTACTATTTACGATGCTAATGGGAATTTAATAGAAAAAATTCAGGCACATGAATTTAGAACTATTGTAAAATTAAGTGAAATTCCTGTACATCTTCAAAAGGCTTTTATATCAATAGAAGATGAGCGTTTTTATGAACACATGGGAGTAGACCCTAAAGGAATTGCCGCTTCTGCTATTGACAATATAAAAGCAGGTCATATAGTCAGAGGTGCTAGTACTATTACACAACAATTAGTTAAAAATGTTTATCTAAACAGTGATAAAAGTTGGGATAGAAAGATTAAAGAAGCTTACTTATCTATTAAAATGGAAAGAGATTTTCTTACAAAGGATCAAATACTGGAAGCCTATTTAAATAGGGTAAACTTAGGACAAAATGCATATGGTGTTCAGGAAGCAGCGCAAACTTATTTTTCCAAAGATGTTGGAGACTTAACAATAGCTGAGTCAGCATTAATTGCAGGTATTGTTAAAAGTCCTTCTAGATTTTCACCTTATAAGACAATAAGACCTGAAAATTTCGATAATACTACTCATCATGAAATTGCCCAATTAGATATATTAGGCGAAAAATATTTTGCAGTTTATAATGAAGAGGCTGTTAAACGACAAAAACTAATATTAAAGAAAATGCTTGAACTGGGAACTATTAACCAATCAGAATATAATGAAGCTTTAAGTGAAAATATAAAAGATAATTTAAAACCGGGAGAAAAGAAAATCCAAGGTATTTCATCTTACTTTACAGATTATGTTAAGACTCAAGTTGAAGATGCTTTAATGGATAGATTTGGATATACATTAGAAGAAGCACAAAATGAGATATTTACAGGTGGTTTAAAGATTTATTCAACTATTGATGTTGATCTTCAAAGACAGCTAGAAGATGTATATGAAAATTTCACTGAAATCTTAGTGGGAAAACCAGAAAACATTAGAGGTCCTGTTTTAATAGATTGGAAACTTAACAAACAAAAAAATATCTTAGATGATAAAAACAATATTATTTTTTACGAAAAAAACAACTTATTAAATCAAGACTTTAATTTAATAATAGAAAAAGGAACTTATGAATTTAAAGACAATAATCTATATATTAAAAACAAAAAACTTCATCACTATCAAAAACATATAGATATAGCCGATTATTATAGAATAGATGATAAAAAAAATCTAGTCACTCATACAGTAGGTTCTATTATAATGCCAGAAGAAAAATTTAGACTATCTGACAATAAGCAAATTATAATAGATAAATCTTATATTAATGAAAATAAGGATTTCTATAAAATAGATGCAAATGAAAACCTTTTAATTAATGAAAGATATTTTTATAGATCACATAATGGTACTGTCCAACCACAGTCAGCTACAGTTCTACTTGACTATAGAACTGGTAACATTAAAGCTTTAGTTGGTGGTAGAGATACAAAAGGAACTAGAATATTAAATAGAGCAACAGAAGCTAAAAGACAACCTGGTTCTGTAATAAAACCTATCGGTGTATACCTTCCAGCTCTAGATAATGGTTATACTGCTGCAAGCATCATAGACGATGTACCTTTTTATGCAAATGGAAAATTGTGGCCTAAAAACTGGTATAGAGATGGATATAGGGGAATCTACACCCTAAGAAAATCTGTAGAACAATCTTCAAATGTAACATCAGTAAGACTGTTAAACTCTATGGGAATACAAACTGTTATACCTTATATGGAAAAACTAGGTATAATAAACAAAGCTCATCCTGAAAAAGATAGCTTTATCAGTGCCTCAGAAAATAAAGTAAATAATGATGAAAACTTATCTTCACTAGCCTTAGGTGGTATGACAAAAGGATTAACTCCTTTAGAAATAACAGCTGCATTTGGAGCTATTGCAAATGATGGAGTATATATTGAACCTAGAACATTTACTAAAATAGAAGACAAGCGTGGAAACGTCTTAATAGATAATGTAGCTAAAGAAAATATTGTAGTATCTCCTGAAGTTGCATACATTATGAAGGATATTTTAAGAACAACTGTATCTGATGGAATTGCTAGTAGAGCTAAATTAAATAATATGGTTGTAGGAGGAAAAACAGGTACTACGCAGAACCAAGCAGATATATGGTTTGTAGGATTTACTCCATATTATGCAACAGGAGTATGGATAGGAAATGACTCTCCAAAGATTACACTAACTAAAAGTAGTGGTACCGCCGCTCAACTCTGGCAGCACATAATGACAAAGGCTCATGAAGGTCTAGAGAGTAAAACCTTCTTTGATAAACCAGACAATATTGTCACAGTAAATGTATGTACTCAATCTGGTAAACTGCCTAAAGATTTATGTACATCTGACCCAAGAGGAAGCACTATTAGAAGTGAAATATTTGCAAAAGGTACTGAACCTAGAGATTATTGCGATGCTCATGTACAAGCAGAGATAGATGTCTCAACAGGCAAATTAGCTCATGAATATTGTCCAAAAGGAAGTGTCCAAACAAAAGTATTTGTTCAGACTATGCCACCATATGTTCCTAAAAATAACAGTGGCATACTACCTACAGATTTTAAGTTTAGATTACCATTACAATTCTGTGACCAACATAGTGAAAGCACTGTAACGCCAGATGATGATGATGATAATGATGATGATTTTGATTATTTCTTCCCTAGTTTCCCTGAAGAGGAAGATGATGAAGATAAAAACAAGGACAAGGACAAGGATAAAAATAAAGATGAAAAGGAAAATGAAAGTAACTAATTTAAATAAATAATGTAAAAAACAAAAAACTAAGTTATAACTTAGTTTTTTGTTTTTGGATTAAATATTAATGCCATTATATATCCAAAAAATATTGCAGCTGCTATTCCTCCTGATGCTGCTGTAATACCACCAGTAAATGCCCCTATTAGTCCTTTTGACTTTGCTCCCTTTATAGCTCCCTTTGCCAATGTATTGCCAAAACCTGAGATTGGAACACTTGCACCTGCTCCTCCAAATTCAACTATAGGTTCATATAATCCTATACCTCCTAATATAACTCCCAGCGTTAAAAACGATACTAATATATGAGCTGGAGTTAATTTTGTTGTATCAAGTATTATTTGTCCAATTATACATATTGTTCCTCCAACTAAAAATGATCTAATATATTCCACTTACTCCCTCCTATATTACTTATTTAGCTCTATAGTAACTGCATGAGCTATGCCTGGTATTGACTCTCCCTGCTGATTTATAATAGTTGAATGTAAAGCCCCTGTAGCCATTATTAATATTCTATTAAAACTTCCCTTTTTCATTTTTTTATATATATATCCATTTAATACAACAGCTGCACATCCACATCCAGAACCTCCTGCATGAGTATCTTGAGCCTCATTGTTAAAGATTTCTACACCACAATCTGAATATACACCAGATAAATCATATCCTTCCTTCTTCATTAAATCAATAACTATAGGTTTACCTATCTCACCTAAATCCCCAGAATATATCAAATCATAATCTGAAGGGCTAAATCCTGTATCTTTAAAATGAGTAATCAATGTATCAACAGCTGCTGGTGCCATTGCAGCTCCCATATTAGATGGATCCTTTATTCCCATATCTACAATTTTGCCTGTTGTAGAATAAGTAATATATGGGCCATTTCCTTGAGAAGATATTACTGTTGCTCCAGCTCCTGTAACTGTCCACTGTGAAGAAAAATTTCTTTGACTGCTATACTCAAGAGGAAATCTAAACTGCCTTTCTGCTGAACTAAAATGACTAGATGTCGCACATACTATCTTATCTGCAAATCCTCCATCCACTAACATGGCTCCCAAGGACAAAGATCCTGTCATAGTTGAACAAGCACCATATAATCCATAGTATGGTATACTCAGCTGCCTAGCAGTATAACTGGAAGAGATAATTTGATTTAATAAGTCTCCCGATATTAAATAATCTATATCTTTTAAACTTAGCTTTCCTTCTGATATAGCAGCCCTTATTGCTTCTTCTTGAATTTTAGATTCTGATTTTTCAAATGACTCTTGACCCCACATATCATCTTCAAGTATCATATCAAAATACTTTTTTAAAGGCCCTTCTCCCTCCTTGGGACCAACTATTGTATAAGTACTTATTATAGATGGTGGGTTTTCAAATTTAACTGTTTGCTTTCCTATTCTCTTTATTGCCATAGATTTATCCTCCTACTTAATTAATAAATGTAATATACCAACTATTATAGAACTTCCAACTCCATATA
>CAZMMV010000067.1:0-9053 GCA_964567475.1 uncultured Tissierellaceae bacterium
ACTATTTCAAGTTCTGCTGTAGTGAAATCTGCTTCTTCTATATCATATTTTTCATTTAATATATTTAATACATTGAGTTTTACTTTATCCTTTAATTCCTTGTCATTAAAAGGTATACTTCCAAAAAGTACATTTAATCCTTCACCAGTTATTCCGTCGCCCATTTTTTTATCCATTTGATCTTTAGCTAAATGAGGAAGTAGATCAGTTATGAAAAATACTGGGTCATCATCTTCTTCACCTATGGAAATATCTATTTTTTCTCCATTTTCTTTTATGATAACACCATGTAAAGCAAGAGGAAGTGTAACCCATTGATATTTCTTTATTCCACCATAATAATGAGTTTTTAGCATTGCCAGTTCTGAGTCTTCATATAGGGGAAATTGTTTTAAATCTATTCTTGGAGCATCTAAATGAGATCCAATAATATTCATTCCATTATCTAAACTATCTTTACCAATAACAAGTAAGACTACAGCCTTATCCTTATTAAGGGCATATACCTTAGTTCCTGGACTTGGTTTAATAGATTTTTCTCTTAATTCATCTATGGAAATATAACCATTTTCCTTAGCTGCTCTTACTATTTCCCTAGCAGATTCTCTTTCTGTTTTACATTTATCTAAGAAGTCTTTATACTTTTCATTTAAATTAAAAACTAATTTCATTTCATTTTCATCTATCACTTCCCATACATTATCCCATTTGTGTGTTAAACTTTCTTGAAGTTTCTTAGCCACTGATTTTTCCATTATATCTTTCCTCCTAATCGATTTATAACTATATGTTTTATCATATATATCTATTATTTTTTTGTCAAGGTAAATGGCTTATAAGGTCAAGATATAATTGCTTATATAGCTTTATTATTGTTAAGTCTTTTTCTTAGTGATATAATAATATTTAGTTTATAATTGAAAGGTTGAGAAATGTGGAAATACTACTAAAAGGATTAGAAAAAACAGAAGAATTTGGTATAAAATTAGGAAAACTTTTAAATCCTGGAGATATAGTTTGTTTGAATGGAGACTTAGGTGCAGGAAAAACTACACTTACTAAATCCATAGGACTTGGTTTAGGAGTAGATGATTATATAACTAGCCCTACTTTTGCTCTTATAAATGAATATGAGGGAAGGGTGCCAGTTTATCATTTTGATGTATATAGATTGGAAAATGTAGAGGAACTTTATGATCTAGGATTTGATGAATATTTTTATGGTAGAGGTGTGTCTATCATAGAATGGGCATATAAAATAGAAAAGTTAATTCCAAAAGAAAGAATAGTATTGGATATTAAAAAGGGTATAGATATAGATGAAAGAAGGATAAATATTACAGTTTATGGCAATAGATATAAAGATATACTTAAGGAGTTGGAAGAAAATTGAAGATATTGGCTTTAGATACATCAACACATATGGCAACTTGTGCAGTAATAGATGAAAATAGAATACTAGGAGAATACTCTTTAAATCAGGATATGACACATTCAGAAAAATTGGTGCCAATGATCAAGGAAGTATTAGATAGTTTAGATTTAAAAGTAAGTGACATAGATTTATATGGGGTATCCATAGGACCTGGTTCCTTTACTGGACTTAGGATAGGTGTGGCAACTATAAAAGCTTTTGCTCATTTATTTGACAAACCTGTAGTTGCAGTTTCTACACTTGAAGCCTTAGCTTTTAATTTACCTTACAATGAAATAGTAGTTCCTATGATGGATGCCAGAAGGGACAGGGTATATACAGGGATATATTCATGGAAAGATAAAAACTTGAATACTATAATGGAAGCAGATGCTTTAGAAGTAGATACTTTACTTGAAAAGTTAGATGGAGAATATGGAAATATAGTTGTAAATGGTGATGGAACTATAATGCATAGAGAAAGAATAGAGGCTAAGCTAGGAGATAAGGTAAGATTTGCATCTATTGGTGCTAATAGTTGTAGAGCTACTAGTGTAGGAGAATTAGCTTTAATTAAATATAATGAAGGACAAATAGATAATTACTATACTTTAGCTCCTGATTATTTAAGAAAGTCTCAGGCTGAAAGGCAATTAGAAGATAAGGAGTAGGAAAAAAATGGAGATTATTATCCGAAGAATGAGGGAAAAAGATTTAGATAGAATAATGGAAGTAGAAAAGGCAGCTTTTACTACTCCATGGTCTAGAGAGTCTTTTCTCTTGGAAATAAATAAAAACCAACTTGCCAGATATTTTATAGCAGAAGTAGATGGCCTTGTAGTAGGCTATGGTGGTATATGGCTAATATTAGATGAAGGGCATATAACAAATATTGCAGTAGACAAAGAATATAGAAGACTTGGTATAGGAAAAAGGATACTAGAAGAACTAATAGGTCTTTGTAAAGAATGCAATATAGTTGCTATGACTTTAGAAGTTAGACAAAATAATGAGCCGGCTAAAAATCTTTATAAAGAATATGAATTTATAGAATATGGCATAAGACCTAATTATTATGCAGATGTTAATCAAGATGCCATAGTTATGTGGAAAAAATTAGATGATTAAGGGTGATAAAAAATGTTGACATTAGCAATAGAAACTTCTTGTGATGAAACTTCTTGTTCTGTATTAAAGGATGGAAGAGAAATTTTATCTAATATAATATCTTCTCAAATACCTATTCATAGGAAGTTTGGGGGAGTAGTACCAGAAATAGCATCAAGAAAACATATAGAAAGTATAAATAATATAGTACAAGAAGCATTGGATGAGGCCCAAGTTGGATTTAATGATATTGATTTAATTGGAGTTACTCAGGGACCGGGACTTGTTGGTGCCTTGTTGATAGGTATATCTACAGCCAAGGCCTTGGCATATGGACTAGATAAGCCTATTGTAGGTGTGAATCATATAGAAGGTCATGTATGTGCAAATTATATTGAACACAAGGACCTAGAGCCTCCATTTACTTGTTTAATAGTATCTGGTGGACACACTTATTTAGTATATGTAAATGACTATACAGACTATGAATTAATAGGTAGAACTAGAGATGATGCAGCAGGAGAAGCTTTTGATAAAGTTGCTAGATCTTTAGGACTTCCATATCCTGGAGGACCAGTAATAGATAAGCTATCTAAAGAAGGAAATAAGGATGCTATTAAATTTCCTAGGGTATTTTTGGAAAAAGATTCATATGATTTTAGTTTCAGTGGCTTAAAGACATCAGTATTAAATTATTTAAATCAAAGAGAGCAAAAGGGAGAAGAAATAATAATAGAAGATGTGGCTGCAAGTTTTCAACAGGCAGTACTTGATGTACTTGTGGATAAGTCTTTTAGGCTTGCTAAAGAAAAAAACTCTAAAAAGATTGTTTTAGCAGGAGGAGTAGCTTCAAATGAAGGTTTAAGAAGTATGATGGAAGAAAGAGCTAAAGAGGAAAATATGGATATACTTTACCCTTCTAGAACCTTATGCACAGATAATGCTGCAATGATTGCTTCTGCTGCATATTTCAACTACAAGAAAGGTAATGTATCAGATCTTTATCTTAATGTTATTCCAAATTTATCCTTAAAATAATAAATTCTTATAAAGAAATACTTATTTCAACAAAATATTCCACATATTATTCACAGCGGAAAAATAAGTTATCCTAAACAGCTGTGGATAATGTGGACAATATACATAAAACAGTAAAAAACACAACTTGTACTGTGGATAACCCTGTGGGTAGTGTGTATAAGTTGTGAATTGTCTGTTAATTATCCTCAGTTAAGGCAATCCATTCATTATAAAGATTATCTAAGCTATTTTGTGTTGATTCTCTTTTCTTTGATAATTCTACAACCTTTTCAGGTAAGTCATATATTGCCGGGTCACAAAGGGAATTGTCTAATTCTTTTAATGATTTTTCTTTTTCAGCGATATCCTCTTCTAAAGCAGTTACTTCTTTTTTCTTTTTTCTTTCTTCTTTTAAAATTTCTTTTTCTTTTCTTTTTTCTTCTTTTATTTGTGTTTTTGTCTTAGTAGGACCTTCTTCTTCTACATATAATAGTTCATTTTTCTTTTCTATATAATAGTCATAGTTTCCTAAATATTCTTGTATGCCATCAGGAGTTAATTCTAAGATTTTATCTGTAACTCTGTTTAAAAAGTATCTATCATGGGATATGACAAATAAAGTTCCTTCATAATCTAGTAATGCATCTTCTAAAACTTCCTTACTATCTATATCCAAGTGATTAGTAGGTTCGTCCATTAATAAAAAGTTTGCTTTAGAAAGCATGAGTTTTAAAAGAGAAAGTCTTCCCTTTTCTCCACCACTTAAATCTTTAATTTCTTTAAATATATCATCACCTATAAACATAAATTGACTAAGTACTTTTCTAACTGTAAAGTGATCAAATTTAGGATGTTCATCCCATATCTCATCTATTATGGTTTTATCTAGGTTTAAGTTTTCCATTTCCTGATCAAAGTATCCAGATAAAACATTGTGTCCAAGGTTTATTTCTCCATCATCTTTTGAGATTTCTCCTAGGATTATTTTAAATAAAGTACTTTTACCAATTCCATTGGCTCCTATGAGTCCTACTTTTTCTTCCCTATAAACATCAAAATTAATATCATCAAGTAGTTTTAAGTCTCCAAAGGACTTTTCTAAAGACTTAACTTGTAAAACATCTACACCAGATTTGATTTTTGGTTCAAATTTTATTCTGGCTTTTGCCTTTTCTGAATCAGGTTTATCCATGATTTTTATTTTATCAAGCATTTTTTGTCTACTTTTGGCCAAACCGTAGTATCTTTCACCACCATAAGCCTTAAATTTTTCTATGATTTCTTCTTGTCTTTTTATTTCCTTTTTTTGATCTTCAAAATGTTTTTTATAAATTTCTAAATCTTTTTTACGTCTGGACATAAAGTTGGTATAGTTGGTGTCATAAGCTTTTAATCCTAGATTTTCCATATGAAAGATTCTATTAACTACCCTGTCTAAAAAGTATCTATCATGTGAAATTATAAGGGATGCACCTTTGTAGTCATTTAAGAACTTTTCCAGCCAATCTATTGCAGCTATATCTAGGTGGTTAGTAGGCTCGTCCAGTAATAGTAGATTAGGTTTTTCTAAGAGAAGTTTACCTAGCAATAGTCTAGATTTTTGACCTCCACTAAGAATATTTACTTCTTTTTCCAAGTCTTCATCTTGAAATCCTAAGCCTTTTAATACTCCTTTAATTTCTGATTTATATCCATATCCATTGAGAGAGGTAAACTTCTCCGAAAGATGAGCATATTCATCCATTAATTTATTGAGTTTTTCACTTTCTCCCTTGGAAGCTTCTTTAGATATTTCTTTTTCCAATCTTCTTAAGTCTTTTTCCATTTTTATTAAATGTTCAAAGGGTTCTAGACACTCATCAAATATACTTTTATCAGATTCTATATTTGTGTGCTGTTTTAAATAACCAAGGTTCATATTTTTTTGTATATATATATCACCACTATCCCTAGAGATTTCTTCAGATAGGATATTTAAAAGTGTAGTTTTTCCTGAACCATTTAATCCAATAATACCTATTTTATCTCCATTTTCTACATTGAAACTTATATCTTCTAAAATAGGATCTACTCCATAAGTTTTATTTATATTGCTACATGAAAGGACTAACATAAAAAATTCCTCCTAATTTATTATCCCTTCTATTGTATCAAACAAATTACTTATGTAAAAGCTAGAAAAAATATGGGGGTAAAAAAAGATACTCCAGAGCTGGAGTATCTAAGAATTTAAATCTGTATTAGAAGAGAAAGAGGATAAGATAGGATCGATTAAATCTAAATTACATTTACCTTCTTGATTATAATGTGTACATTTTGTACAAGATTCACTAGTCTTTCCTGAAGATGTGCTTGATGATTTTAATTCGCTTGCTTCCTTTGGTGTATACTGACTACAGTTAGATGCCACCTTTTTTAATTGTTCTTTAGTTTCTATTTTCCTCACTCCTTTATTAAATATATTGCCACAAAAGAAGATAAATATACAAAAAAATAAGAATTTTTTATATTTATTTAAACAATATATTGAAAGTTAAGATTATTATTTAAATAATATTCTTGACTTTGCATATTCTTAACTTTAATATATATTAAGGAGGTGTTTTATGGATAAGAAAAAGAAAAAAAGCATATATGGTGATTTAGCTTTGGTTTTAGTTGCTATTATTTGGGGTAGTGGATTTATATTTATGAAGAATACTTTAAAATATTTAAGCCCAATACATATAATAGCTCTTAGGTTTAATATTTCTGCAATAGTTATGGGGTTAATTTTCATTAAAAGGCTTAAAACAATAAAAGTATCTGATATCAAGGCAGGAAGTTTGATTGGATTGTTTTTATTTATAGCTTTTTTAACTCAAACTATAGGTTTGAAATATACAACTGTTAGTAATCAAGCCTTTATCACTGCAAGTAATGTTGTATTAGTACCCTTTATTTATTGGTTTATGAGTAAGAATAGACCTAGTGGAATAGAAATTTTTGCAACATTTCTTTGTTTTATTGGTATAGGGATATTGAGTGTTGGAAAGAATTTTTCAATAGGATTAGGCGATGGTCTAACAATGGTGTGTGCTGTATTTTTTGCTTGTCATATAGCATCTATTGATATATTTTCAAAAAAGCATGATCCTATAGTTTTAACAATCCTACAATTTGCAGTAGCTGGATTACTATCTATAGCTTTTGTAGTAATAATAGGTGGACCTTTGAATAATATGAATAAAGAAGTTATATTTTCAATAATGTATCTATCTATAGTGAGTACCATATTAGCTTTTGGAATTCAGAATGTTGCTCAAAAGTATACATCATCCACTCATGCCGCAATAATACTAAGTATGGAATCAGTATTTGGTAGTATATTTGCAATCTTTTTCCTTAAAGAGGGCTTAACATTAAAGCTTATTATTGGATCTGTAATAGTAATATTGTCTGTTATAATTGCTGAGACAAAATTAAACTTTATTTTTAAAAGAGATAAAAAAGAAAAAGAAATTGAAGGTAATTATAATGAATAGTACATGGCCTTATATTCACTAATATACAGTTAAAACCAATTGACAAATATATAACGAAATGCTATACTTAACAAAGTAATGCCTTTAATATGTTTTAAATAGGTTTTAAATAGGTGGTGATGATATGCAAAAACGAAACAAAGTATCTATAACTGTAGTAAGAAGACTTCCAAAGTACTATAGATATTTAGTAGATTTATTAAATAATGGTATAACAAGGGTGTCTTCTCAAGAATTAAGTGATATGACCGGATTCACTGCTTCTCAAATTAGACAAGATTTAAATAATTTTGGAGGATTTGGTCAACAGGGTTATGGATATAATGTTGAGGAGCTTAAACATCAACTAGGCAAAATTCTTGGTTTAGATACTATCTATCATGCTGTTATTGGAGGTTCTGGTAATTTGGGCCAGGCCATAGCAAACTTCAAGGGTTTTGAGGACGCAGGTTTTCAAGTAGTGTCACTTTTCGATAAAAATCCTAAATTAGTAGGTTCAAAAATTAGGGATATCGAAATTAGAGATATTAATACAATGATAGATTATATACAAACACATAAAATTGATATAGGTATTATAACTGTTCCAAAAGAGAGTGCTCAAGAAATGGCTAATCTATATATAGAAGCTGGAGTAAAAGGTATTTGGAATTTTGCACCTACTGATTTGGAACTGCCAGAAGATATAATAGTAGAAAATGTAAGTTTAAATGAATCTTTGTTTACCCTATCTTACTTTTTAAAGAGAAGATATGATTAAATTTAAGATTTTTTTATAATAATAAAAGATTTAATTGATCAATATTTGGTTGAATAGATTTTTTATTTGTAACAACAGGATAAAAATTTAACAAATACAGTAGAAAAAATTACGAATATGGTCTATAATGTATTGGTGTAGACTAGAAGTAAAAAGCAAATATATTAGGGAGGGAAATAATATATGAATTTCAATTTAACAAAAGAACAAGAAATGGTAAGAAGTGTAGTAAGGGAATTCGTTGAAAATGAAGTAGAACCTATTGCTGCAGATATTGACGAAACAGGAAGGTTCCCAAGGGAAAATGTTGAAAAGTTAGCAAAATACAACATGCTTGGTATACCTTTTCCAGTTGAGTATGGTGGAGCAGGTGGAGATGAAGTAGCTTATGCTATAACTGTTGAGGAGTTATCAAGAGCTTGTGCAACTACAGGTGTTATTAACTCAGCTCACACATCTTTAGGATGCTGGCCAATATTTAAATACGGAACTGAAGAACAAAAACAAAAATATTTAGTTCCATTAGCAAAGGGAGAGCATTTAGGAGCTTTTGGTTTGACAGAACCTGCTGCAGGAACAGACGCTGCGGGACAACAAACTACAGCAGTTCTTGATGGAGATAATTACATCTTAAATGGTTCAAAAATATTTATTACAAATGGTGGTCAAGCAGATACTTATATAATATTTGCAATGACTGACAAGAGCCAAGGAACTAGAGGAATATCTGCATTTATAGTAGAAAAAGATTTTCCAGGTTTCAGCATTGGTAAAATAGAAGAAAAAATGGGTATTAGAGCTTCTGCTACTGCAGAATTAATATTCCAAAATTGTGTAGTACCAAAAGAAAACCTACTTGGAAAAGAAGGTAAAGGATTTAAAATAGCAATGACTACTCTTGATGGTGGTAGAATAGGAATAGCATCTCAAGCATTAGGAATAGCTGCAGGAGCATTAGATGAAGGAATAGCATACTTAAAAGAAAGAGAACAATTTGGTAGACCATTGTCTAAATTCCAAGGTCTTCAATGGAAAGTTGCAGATATGGCTACAGAAATAGAAGCAGCTAGACTATTAGTTTACAAAGCTGCATTTAACAAAGCTAATAATCTTCCATACAGTAAGGAAGCTGCAATGGCTAAATTATACGCAGCAAGATGTGCAATGAGAGTAACAACTGATGTTGTTCAATTATTTGGTGGATATGGATATACTAAAGATTATCCAG
>CAZMMV010000068.1:0-8962 GCA_964567475.1 uncultured Tissierellaceae bacterium
TATTATTCATTTTCCAATTCCCAGCAATTATAGGAATTCTCATATTTATCAACCTTCTTTCTATTTTTCATAATATCCAACTTACAAGAGCATTATAATAAATAAATTAATCTACTTATCCTCTATTGCATCAATTCCAGGCAATATCTTACCTTCAAGCAATTCTAGTGATGCTCCCCCACCAGTTGATATATGGGTTATCTTATCTGCATATCCAGATTTCTCAACAGCTGAAGCAGAGTCTCCTCCTCCTACTATTGTTATACCATCTGCTTGTGACATAGCTTTTGCAATAGCATTGGTACCTTTAGCAAAATTGTCCATTTCAAATACTCCCATAGGACCATTCCATACTATTGTTTTTGCTTTTTCAATCTTTTCTGAAAACAATACAATAGTTTCTTGTCCTATATCAAGTCCCATCATATCCTTAGGAATGTTGTCTATCTTAACAGTTTTAAACTCAGTATCATTTTTAAATTCTTTTCCTACTATAGTATCTACTGGCAATATTAAATCTACACCTTTAGCTTTTGCTTTTTCTAAAAGTTCTTTTGCTAAATCTATTTTATCTTCTTCTAGTAGAGAATTTCCTATTTCATATCCCTTTGCCTTTAAAAATGTATAAGCCATTCCTCCACCTACTATTATAGCATCTACAGTATTTATTAAATTTTCTATTACTCCAATTTTATCCGAAACCTTAGCACCACCTAAAATAGCTACAAAAGGCTTTTCTGGTGAAGATATTGCTTTTCCCATTACAGCTAGCTCTTTTTCTACTAGATATCCTACAGCTGAAGGCAAAAACTTGGACACGCCTACATTAGAAGCATGTGCCCTGTGAGAAGTTCCAAAAGCATCATTTATAAATATATCTCCTAAGGAAGCCAGTTCCTTTGCAAAATTTTCTTCATTAGCTTTTTCTTCACTTCTAAACCTAGTATTTTCAAGAAGTAACACATCCCCAGCCTTCATCTCTTCTACTTGATTTTTAACAGTTTGGGAAACAACCATCTTGTCTCCTGAAAAAACCACTTCAACTTTTAATAATTCCGTCAATCTTTCTGCAACAGGCTTTAGAGAAAACTCAAGCTTAGCCTCTCCTTTTGGTCTACCTAAATGAGACATAAGTATTACCTTTGCACCATTATCAAGTAAATAATTAATAGTAGGAAGAGAGCTAGTTATTCTCTTATCATCAGTAATCTTTCCATCCTTCATTGGTACATTGAAATCACATCTAACTAAAACCCTTTTATCTTTATATTGAAAATCGCCTAATGTCTTTTTATTTATCATAAAAGCACCTCCACTAATAAAATTCTAAAAACTGTCCTTCTATATTAATTTGATTAAGTCGGGCATATATGCCCGACTTTAATGTTTAGATTATATATATATTAGCTTAACTTACATTTTTGAAGCTACAAGTTTAGTTAAATCTACAACTCTTTCAGAATATCCCCATTCATTATCATACCATGAAACAATTTTAACCATATTATCTATTACCATAGTTGATAATCCATCTACTATAGATGATCTAGGATCTCCTACATAATCTATAGAAACTAAAGGTTCTTCTGAGAAGCCTAATATTCCTTTCATTTCATTCTCACTTGCTTCTTTTAATACCTTATTTACTTCTTCAACAGTAGTATTTTTCTCAACTTCAAAAGTAACATCTACTAATGAAACAGTAGGCACTGGAACCCTTATTGAAAATCCATTTAATTTACCTTCTAATTGTGGAATTACTAGTGCTACAGCTTTAGCTGCTCCAGTTGTTGTAGGAACAACATTTTGTGCTGCCGCTCTTGCACGTCTAAGGTCTTTATGTCTCTTATCTAATAATTGTTGATCTCCTGTATAAGCATGTATAGTAGTCATTAAACCTTTCTTAACTCCCAACTTATCCACTATAACTTTAGCAACTGGTGCTAAACAGTTAGTTGTACAAGATGCATTAGATATAATGTTATGCTTTTCTGAGTCATATTCTTTTTCGTTAACTCCAAGAACTATTGTTATATCTTCTCCCTTTGCAGGTGCTGTAACTATTACTTTTTTAGCTCCTGCTTTTATATGCTTAGATAATCCTTCTCTATCCCTAAAAGCACCAGTAGAATCAATTACAAGTTCAACACCTAATTCTTTCCATGGAATTTTCTCTGGATCTCTTGCCTCTATTCTCTTAACTTTCTTTCCATTTATAATAAATCCATCTTCTGCAACTTCTATAGTTCCATCAAATTTTCCATACATAGTATCATATTTAAATATATGTGCTAAAGTTTCTAGATCTCCTGATGCATTAATAGCAACTAAATCAAAATCATCTACCTCATTCTCAAAATAAGCTCTTACTACATCTCTACCTATTCTTCCAAATCCATTTATTCCTACCTTAACTGACATCAAAACTCCTCCTTTATTATGGTTAAAAATTATCTTGATTTTATTTATTCTCTCAATGATTTAATTTTTCAATGGAGATTTATCCTATTAAACTGAGCCCCTAAATCCTTAACTCTCTTCCTTATTATAGCTTATGTAATTGTATTTTTCAAGATATTAACTATTCCTTCAATTATAAAAAATTAACTAGCTATAATAAATAAGCTAGTTAATATCTTCTTCTCATAGAAGATGACAATATATTTAATTCATCTCTATATTTAGCTACTGTTCTCCTTGAAATACTAATACCTTGATCTTTTAATATTTCAGAAATTTTTTGATCACTATAAGGTTTTTTTGGATCCTCTTTATCTATTATGTCTTTTAAAACCATTTTTATACTAGTAGAAGATACATCTCCCCTACTACTTAATAAACTTGATGAAAAAAAGTATTTAAGTTCAAATAGGCCCCTGGGAGTTTGCACATACTTTCCGTTTGTAGTTCTAGATATAGTTGATTCATGCATATCAATATCTTCAGCAACTTCCTTTAATGTAAGAGGCTTTAAATATTGTTCTCCCTCTATGAAAAAATCCATTTGAAACTTCAATATAGACTCCACTACCTTTTTTATAGTAGATCTTCTCTGTTCTATACTTTTTATTATCCACATTGCTGAATTGAATTTTTGGCTTAAATACTCTGTAGCATTTTTATCTTTGCCAGTTCGCATTAGCCCTCTATAATAATTATTAATATTCAATCTAGGTGCTGATGAATCTTTTACAGTAACTACAAATTTATCTTCTATAAGCTCTATTTCTGCATCAGGCACAATATATTTAACACTATCATTGTTCCCACAAAAAGACCTGCCTGGCTTAGGCTCTAATCCCTTTATATAATCACTGGCTTCTTGAATTTCTTTTATACTAATATCTAATTTTTTTGAGATCTTTTGTAATCTATTGTGGGCTAAATCTTCCAAATGATCCTCTATTATCTTTTTTATATATAATTTTATATCTTTCTTTTCCCTTACTTGAATCAGAAGGCATTCTTTTAAATCCCTTGCTCCTATTCCTAAAGGATCAAAGGTCTGCACTAAACCTAAAACTAATTCTACATCATTTACATTACTATTAACTACCTTCGCTATTTCTTCTACGCTTGTTTCTAAATAACCATTGTCATTAATACTATTGACAATATATTCTGCAATTTTTCTTTCTTCTATACCAAAATGTACTAAATTTAATTGTGATGATAAAAATTCTTTTAATGTAGGTTCGTAACTTACAAATGCATCATAATTAATTTCTTTTATATTTTTATCTACTTGAGATTTATAACTATTATCATTATATTTTTCTAAATATTCTTTCCAATCTATTTCCTTATCTTCTGTAGTTTTGTCTAAACTTTCATACTCTTCAGATGGAACTTCCCTTTCTAGCATGGGATTTTTTTCCAATTCATTTGTTATATATTCTTTTAGCTCCAAACTATTGAATTGTAACAGTTCTATAGCTTGTCTTAGTTCAGGCGTCATTACTAACTTTTGAGATTGCTGTAAGGTTAAATCATAACTAAGTCGCATAAAACTCCAGCCTTTCTTTATTTAGTCTTAAGTATATTATATCAGATGTTCTTCATTTAACAAACATTTGATATAATAATGCCATAAAAAATCAGACAAAAATATATATTTTTGTCTGATTTTTTATTCTTATCTTTCAGATTTATCATAAGGAATACCTTCTGCCTTAGGTGCCCTTGACTTCTTAGATGTAAATGCTAAAACTACCATTGTTGCTATATAAGGTAACATCTGATAATAAGTTTGATCAATACCTAAATTATATAAAAAAGGTATTAATGAAACTGAATATGCTAAAGTCCTTAAAAAAGCAAAAAATAAAGCTCCAAATAATATTCTTCCTGGTCTCCACTGTCCAAATATCATTACTGCTAAAGCTAAGAAACCAAATCCTGAAACCCCTGTATGTCCATTTACATTTCCATTCATAATCCCAACTGAGTAGAAAAATCCACCAATTCCACCTAAAACACCAGATATACATGTACCTGCATATCTCATTCTCTGAACACTAATTCCTACTGAATCTGCAGCATGAGGATGTTCTCCACATGCCCTAAGTCTTAATCCAAATTTTGTTTTATAAAATACAATAGCTGCTATTATAAAAAATACAATTCCAATAAAAACAGTCAAATATGTATTTCTAAAAAATATCTGTCCTAAAACTGGAATATCACCTAAAACTGGTACTTTTCGAATATAAAAATCTATATTTGTAGTTATACCATCAGAGCCAAAAAACATCTTTGAAAACAATAAAACTACTGCTGGAATAAGCATATTAAGTGAAGTACCTGTAATAACTTGATCCGCTTTCATAGTCACTGCTGCAAAGGATAAAAGAAGTGAATAAATCAATCCTGCTACTCCTGCTACTAACATAGCTAATAAGAGGATCATTTGTGGATCCATACCTGAATTTTGTACAAAATATACAAATAAAGCTGCAAAAAAAGCACCAAAAAGCATAATACCTTCAAGAGCAATATTTATAACTCCACCAACTTCACTAAACATTCCTCCTAATGCTACAAGAAGCAATGAAATTGCCACAGGAAGCATATTTTGAATTAAAAAATATATATTATTCATCATTCTGCCTCCTTTGTATTATCGTTAGAAGTTTTCGTTAAGTCCTCTTTTGCCTTATCTTTCAATAATGAATTATCTGAAACATGTTTTTTTCCTATAGTCTTTTTAATAAAACCAGCAAATGTAGAATTTATTATTGCAGCAAATGCTGAAAAATAAATAATAACAGCTACAACAACGTCTATTATCTCTGGCTTATAGCCCACAAGACTTGCTAATGTACCGCCTCTTTGTATATGTGAAATAAAGACTGAAGAAAATATAATCCCTATTGGATGTGAATTTCCCAATAAAGCAACAGCTATACCATTAAATCCATTGGCAGCTATAATATTAATGGGTTCATAAGTCATACTACTTCCCGATATACCAGATGGTGCAAGCATAGCAAATGCACCTCCAAGTCCGGCTAATCCACCAGCTATAATCATTGTAATGATTATATTAGTCTTACCTTTCATTCCTGCATATTCACTGGCATGCTTATTATATCCTGAAGCTTTAAGTTCATATCCAAAAGTAGTTTTTTCAAGTACAATATATAAAATAATTCCTATAATAATTGCTAATACTATACCTAAATTTACATTTGAATTTGAAATTCCAAGAGAAGGAATTTGAACACTCTTTGGTAAATACCTTGTTCTTGCTTTATCAGCTGTATACATTATAGAGTTATTCTTAATAAGCATATCTACTAAATACATACCAATATAGTTAAACATTATTGAAGTAATTACTTCATTTACATTTAAGAGAGCCTTAAAAATCCCAGGTATAAGCCCCCAAATCATACCACCTAACATTCCAGCTAATATAGCTACTATCCAATGAATACTACTAGGTAATTCCCACATCAAACCTACATACATGGCAAAAAATATCCCCATTGTATATTGACCTGAAGCTCCTATATTGAAAAGTCCCATTTTAAATGCAAATCCAACAGCAAGCCCAGTCATAAGTATTGGTGTTGCAAAATAAAACACATTACCTATACGATTAAATCCTCCAAAAAGAACATATTGAAAACCTGCTAAGGCATTTTCTGGACTTGCAAAAAGCATTACAAAAAAACCAAAAATTAGACCTAGAAAAATAGCCATTAATGCTGATGAAAATGAAGAAAATCCAATATTCTTCCAATTAAATTTTTTTCTACTATTTAAATTATTATCCTGCATCATTAATCTCCTTTACCACATCGCGTTTTGCGCCTGACATGTAAAGTCCAAGCTCTTGTACACTTATCTTTTTAGGATCAAGTTCTCCTACAATTTCGCCTTCATAAATAACCAAAATACGATCTGATACATTCATAACCTCATCCAGCTCTAAGGATACAAGAAATACTGCCTTATTTCCATCTCGCCTTTCAATCAATTGATTATGAACATATTCTATAGCACCAACATCTAAACCTCTAGTAGGCTGAACTGCTATTAATAAATCATGCTTTTTGTCAATTTCCCTAGCTATAATCGCCTTTTGCTGATTACCACCAGACATACTCCTAGCTATAGTCTCTGGACCCTGACTAGATCTAATGTCAAACTTGTCTATAAGAGTTTCTGCATATTTTCTTACTGCATCAAATTTAATAAAACCTTTATTTTGAAATTTCTTCTCCCAATATCTTTGTAGTACTAAATTTTCTTCTAATTTATAATCCAACACAAGTCCATGCTTGTGTCTATCCTCTGGAATATGACTTATACCAGCTATAGATCTATCCCTGATAGATGCCTTAGTCAAATCTTCTCCATTCAAAAAAACACTTCCTGAACTAACTTTTTCCAATCCTGTAATTGCATTAACTAGTTCTGTTTGTCCATTACCATCAATTCCTGCAAGACAAACAATTTCACCTTCTCTAATATTAAAAGAAACATTTTTCACTGCATCTTTTTTATGGGTTTTTGAAGCTAGGGTAAGATTATTAACAGATAAAATTACCTTACCAGCTTTCTTATCTTCTTTATCTATATTGAAGCTTATATCACGACCTACCATCATCTTGGAAAGTTCTTCCTTAGTGGTATCCTTAACATCTACTGTTCCCATAAATTTACCCTTTTGTAAAACTGTACATCTATCTGCTACTTCCATTATTTCATTTAGCTTGTGAGTTATAAAGAGTATAGATTTACCTTCAGCTGCAAAATTCCTCATTATTTGAAGAATTTCTTTGATTTCTTGAGGAGTCAGTACTGCTGTAGGTTCATCAAAAATAAGGATTTCATTATCCCTATAAAGCATTTTTAAAATTTCAACTCTTTGTTGCATGCCTACTGTAATATCTTCAATACGTGCATCTGGATCAACCATAAGTCCATATTTTTCACTAAGTCTTATTAATTTTTCCCTAGCTTCTTTCTTTTCAAGAAATCCCATTGTATTAGGCTCTATACCAAGAATTATATTTTCAAGAACAGTAAATATTTCTACTAATTGAAAATGCTGATGAACCATACCAATTCCCAAAGAATTTGCATCATTTGGGTTTTTGATCCTAACAACTTCTCCGTTTTTTCTTATCTCTCCCTTTTCAGCTTCATAAAGCCCAAAAAGAACACTCATTAGAGTTGATTTTCCAGCACCATTTTCCCCCAATAGTGCATGTATTTCTCCTCTTTTTAATCTTAAGGTAATATCGTCGTTAGCAATAATACCTGGGAATTCTTTTGTAATATTAAGCATTTCAACAATATAATTTTCCACTTTGACCTCTTCTCTTTAAATATATTTTAGTATAAAAAATGGGAGAATTTTTGCCTTCCCCCATCAATAAATTTTACTCCCATAAGGCTTAGCCAATATAATAGCTACTAATTTCTACTATCTTGTAGTAACTGAAACTTTTTTAAGATTTAATTGACTTGTAAGTTCCTCAGCTGTAGCACTTCCTGATGGATCTTCAACTTCAATTTCACGAATAACTGAAATATTTCCAGCTTTTAGTTCTTTAAATACTTCTTCATATTGTTCTATAGTAAAAGAATCAAATCTATCAAATGCATCAGCATCTTTATCTCCTATTACAGTTGTTGGAAGACTAACACCATCGTTAGCTGCATTAAATACAGTTGTTTTTCCACCAAATTCATCCCAACTATCTGTTTTATAAATAGAATCAAGAACTGAAATTACTGAAGCTGCTAAACCTTTCATAGCTGAAGTTACAGTAGTTTCACTGTCATATCTTTGGTCAACGTCAACACCAATAAATTTCCCTTCTGCTTCAGCAGCTGCTGCCATAACAGATTTACCAACTGAACCACCAGCACCAAATATTACTTCCATGCCTTCTTGATACATTGTTTTTGCTGTAGCTTTATTTGTATCAGTTTCATCAAAATTACCAGTATAATGGTATATTGATTTTATAGCTCCATCATCAAGACCTAATTTTGTAGCAGCATCTTCTGCTCCTTGAAGATATCCATATCCAAATGCCTGAACAGCTGGAACTGCCATACCACCCATAAATCCAAGGTTAGTCAATCCATCCATAACTGCAGCATAGCCTGCTAGATATCCGGATTGCTCTTCTGAGTACATGATACTTGCAACATTTTCCTTAGTTTCAAAGTTCCAATCAGGATCATGAGGTGCTCCATCTAGAAGTATAAACTTAACATCTGGATATTTTGTTTGTGCTTCATATACTGGAACCTCAAACAAAAATCCTGGTGTTACAATTACTTTTGCTCCACCTTGAACTGCAAGGTCGATAGCTGAAAGATATCCAGCATCATTTGCTTCTTCAGGTTTAATATAGTTATGTGAAATCTTTTCAGCTTTTGCATATTCTACTACACCTTCCCAAGCACCTTGATTAAAGGATTTGTCATCAATATT
>CAZMMV010000069.1:0-8956 GCA_964567475.1 uncultured Tissierellaceae bacterium
AGTCAATATAATATAAAATTAGAAGATAAGCCTCAAATAATAGCTGCAAATAAAATAGATATACTAGCTGAAGAAGAAAAAAATGAAATTATAGAAAGGCTTAAAAAAGAATTAAAAGATACAGAATATAAAATATATCCTGTATCAGCTGCAAGCTTAGAAGGAATAGAAGAGTTGAAATATGGTATGTGGGAATTACTATCTAATGCAAATTGGGATTATGAAACCTTTGATGAAGATTTTATATTTATAGAAGAAGATGGAGATAATGAAATAATAGTAAAAAAAGAAGAAGAAAAATATATAGTAGAGGGAGAATTCATAGAAAGACTTTTAGAATCAACTTACTTTGATAATGTAGACTCTCTAAGATACTTCCAAGAGATGCTAAGGAAAAAGGGTGTAATTGATCAACTAAGAGAACTAGGTATAACTGAAAATGACAGTGTATTTATTTGTGAATATGAATTTGAATTCTTTGAATAAGATATTAATCTAAAGGAGCTGATAAATTGTTAACAGGAAAACAAAGAGCTTATTTAAAAAGTATGGCAAATACTATTGAGCCATTATTTCAAGTAGGTAAAAATGGATTAAGTGATAACTTTATAATTCAAGTAAAGGAAGCTTTAGAAGCAAGAGAACTAATAAAAATAAAAGTTTTAAATAATAGCCTATTAGATTCTACAGAAGTTGCTAGAGATCTATCAGAGAAAACTGATTCTGAATTTGTACAAAGTATAGGGAATAAATTTGTAATATATAAGGAATCACAAGAAAACAAGAACATAGAGTTGCCATAATATACTAATTAAACTTCAGAATTAATTCTGAAGTTTAATCCTAATTGTCGGAGGGAAAAAATGAAAATTGGAATACTAGGAGGTACATTTGATCCTATACATAAAGGACATTTAATGATAGGAGAATATGCCAGAGTATATGCTGAACTAGATAAAGTTGTATTTATGCCGTCTGGTACACATCCCTTTAAGGATAATAAAAAAATTACAAGTGCAAAAAAAAGATGTGAAATGATCCAGTTGGCAATAAAATCTAATCCTTATTTTAAGATATCCAACATTGAAATGGAAACAACTGGCATAAACTATACTATAGATACTATTAGATGTTTTAAAAAACAATATAAGGAAGATGAAATTTATTTTATAATTGGTTCAGATATATTATTTGAAATAGAAGAGTGGAAGGAATTTGAAGAGTTATTAGAGATATGTAAATTTATATTATTTTATAGAATAGATGAAGAAAAAAGTATATCTAAGAAGATAAAGCAATTAAAGATATTATATAAAATGAATATAACAAAAATAGAAACTCCTATATTTCCTATATCTTCTACAGAAATAAGAGAAAAGGCAAAAAAAAATATAAGTATAAAATATTTAGTTCAAGAAGATGTAGAAAACTATATATGGAGAAATAATTTATATAAGGAAGAATTATATGAATAATTTTAAAGAAGAACAAATTATAAAAGATATAGGAAAAAAGAGATACTCTCATTCCTTAAATGTGATGGAAATGGCATTAAAATTGTCTGAAATATATAATGCAGATAATGAAAAGGTTAAGATAGCTGCTAAGTTTCATGATTGTGGAAAAATAAGAGATAAAACTAAATTATTGGAGATGGCAGGAGAGTTTGATATAATTTTAGACCAGTGTATGGAGCATAATATAGAATTAATACATGGACCACTAGGTGCTAAAATAGCTAAAGAAAGATATAAAATAAGAGATAAAGAAGTATTAAATGCAATAAAATATCATACAACTGCTAGGGAAAATATGACTTTACTAGACAAGATAATTTATATATCAGACTATATAGAACCTGGAAGAAAGTTTCCTGGTGTAGAAGAAGTAAGAGAATTAGCTTTTAAAGATATAGATAAGAGTATTATAATGGCTATGGATAAGACTATAAATTTCTTAATAGATAACAAAAATCTTATACATACTGAGACTATAAAAGCAAGAAATTATTTAATAATAAATGATAATAAAACAGGAGGTGTATAGATGACAGATTTAAAGAAAAAATTAGAAATAGTTACAAAGGCTTGTGAAGATAAAAAAGGAATAGATATAAAAGTCTTAAATATATCAGAATTAACGACTATAGCAGATTATTTTGTAATAGTTAGTGGCAATTCTTCAGCACAATCTATGTCAATAGCAGATGAGGTAGAGCGAAAAGTATTGGATGCAGGAGAAACAGAGTTTTCTAAAGAAGGTTATAGAAGTGGTAGATGGATACTTTTAGATTTAGGTGATATAATAGTTCATATATTTCATAAGGAAGAACGAGAGTTTTACGATATTGAAAGACTTTGGACAAATAGAGAAGAGGACTAGGATGAATAAAATAAATATTGGGAGAGATAATATGAAAAACAAACAATTATCTACAGAGAAGGCACCAGCAGCAGTAGGGGCTTATTCACAAGGAATAAAATCAGCTAATATGATATTTACATCAGGTCAATTGCCAATAAATCCTGCAAATGGTGAATTAGTTGTAGGAGATATAAAAAAAGCAACAAAATTATCCTTAGAAAATATAAAAGCAATTTTAGAAGCAGGAGAAGGAACTATAGAAGATGTAGTTAAGGTAACAGTATTTGTAAAGGATATGAATAACTTTGCTATAATTAATGAAGTTTATGAAGAGTTTTTTGGAAATCATAAGCCAGCTAGAGCTTTGGTAGAAGTAGCCAGATTACCAAAAGACGCAGATTTAGAAATAGAAGCTATAGCAGCTTTATAATATAAGATATAAAAACAGGTAGAGCTTTTAAGCTCTACCTGTTTTTATATCTTATACAGAGAAGTTCTTTTTTGTTTTAATTTTCGTCTTTTCTTTTTTTTCTTTAAAATTGAAATCCTTAACATAATTAAAGCTATAAATACGCCAATATACCATTTACTTATAATTTTTGATAAAAATCCAGGTATGGGTACCTTTTCTATAGACATAGTAGAGACTATATCTGCCTCAGCAATTACTTTATCTTCTAAAAGGTATCTAACACTACCAATTTTTTGTCCCTTTTTTATAGGTGCTTCTAAATTTTTATCAAAAGATATGCTTTCTATTATTTTATCAACATCTTTGTAATTTACAATACAATAGCTATCAGATTTGGTTACTCCAGTTGCAAATGGAAGAACACCATTCTTTACATTAAAGTTATCAATAAATTTATTAGCAAAGCAAACATTAATTTTGTTAAAATTATTTAGACCATAATTAAATAATTTATGAGTATCAATGTGAATGTTTTCCTGATCTGAATTTAAGACAACCGCTAAAAAATTATATCCATTTTTTTCTAAAGAAGTTACAAGACAATATCCAGCGTCACTTGTATATCCAGATTTAACTCCATTTACTCCTTCATATTTAACAGGAATATATTTTCCATCTAAAAGAATTTTCTTATTAGAGTAAAGAAGTTGATTAGCTGATTTTAAATATCTTTCTTCAGATTTTTTATTTGTTGCTGGAATAATTCCTGTATAGTTTTTAACTATATCTTTAAAAGTAGGATTTTTCATTGCATAGTTAGCAATAAGAGCTAAATCATAAGCAGTAGTTACATGATTTTCATCAGGTAAGCCATTGGGATTAATAAATTTAGTATTTACTGCCCCTATGGATTTTGCTTTTTCATTCATAAGCTTTGAAAAATCTTTTATATTTCCAGAAACATATTTAGCAATTGCAAAAGCTGCATCATTAGCGGATTCAATAAGTAAAGCATCTAATAATTGTTTTAAGGTTAGTATTTCCCCAGCTTCCAATGCTATATGACTACCATATGTTAAATTTACAACTTCTTCGTCAATAGTTATTAAATCATTTAAATTTCCATTTTCTATGGCCAATATAGCAGTCATAATTTTAGTGGTACTAGCAGGGTACAACTTTTGATTAGAATTTTTTTCATAGAGGATTTCTAAAGTATCAAAATCAACTAAAATAGCTGCTTCACCACGGATATCCATATTTTCTCCAAAGGAAGTAGAATATGTAGAGAGTATAAAAATAAATATAATAAATATTAAAAGCTTTTTCAAAAAATTCACCACCTTTGCTTAATAAATTTATTATATCAAAAATTTCTATAAAAAAGAAGGAAAAAAAAGAATTATGTAGAATTAGATATAGAGAATTATAATAATATAATAAATTTATTGGGGGTAGTAAAAATGTATAGCTTTACAAAAAGAGAGCAAATCGTTATACTAGTAATTGCTTTTATAATAATTTTTTCTTTATTTTTTAAATTTGCAGTGTTAGGTAAAGTAAATACAAAAAAGGATGAAATAGAAATTATTAGTAAAGATGAACAATTAGAAAGTTTAGTAGAAGTAAAAGAACTAGGAGATAACAGAGAAGAACAAGAAGTTAGTGAGGATAGAATTATCATGGTACATATAAGTGGGCAGGTATATAAACCAGGAATTGTAGAATTAAAAGTTGGTGAAAGATTAAAAGATGCAATAGAATATTCAGGGGGATTGAAAAAAGAGGCGGATATTGATAAAATAAACTTAGCTAAGAAATTATCTGATGAAGATAAAATATATATACCGAAGATTGGTGAAGAAATAGGAGATATACAGGATATGTCGATTGAAAACCTTGAATCTACAAAAGGAGAAAGTACTGGAAAAGTAAACATAAACAATTGTACTAAAGAGCTATTGATATCCTTGCCAGGAATTGGAGAAGTTACATCAGAAAAAATAATAAATTATAGAAATGAAAATAAATTTGATACAATAGAAGATATAAAAAAGGTATCAGGAATAGGTGAAAAGAAATTTGATGAAATAAAAGATTTAATTATAGTTAAATAGTGAGTTGTAATAAATAAGAATTTATAAGTAATTAAGGATTTAGACTTTTTACATTTTTAACAGATGTTCAATATACACTAATATATTGGTATATAAAAAAGTGAATATTATCTAGTAGTAGAATAAAATACAGGAAGTGATAAAATGGGAGAAATAAACTTATTTAAATTAATTCCTAAAGTTGATGAAATATTAGAAAATGAAAAGATAGAGAATATACTAAAGGATATACCTAGAAAAACAGTATTAGATAGTATAAGAATTGAAATAGAAAACATAAGAACATATATAAAACAGGGAAAAACACAAGAAGAAATAAATGATATAATAGGTGAAATATTTACTAAAATAGAAAAAAGAGCAATAGAAAAAGATTCATTTAATTTAAAAAGAGTAGTTAATGGAACCGGAATAGTTATACACACTAATTTAGGTAGATCACTTATGAGTAAAAGGGTAATGGATAATATAGTTGAAATAGCTACTAACTACAGTAATCTAGAATATGATCTTAATTTAGGAAAAAGAGGATCAAGATATAGCCACTTAGAAGATATAATAACTGAAATAACAGGTGGAGAATCTGCTTTGGTAGTCAATAATAATGCAGCAGCAGTAATGCTTGTACTTAGTACTTTAGCTAAAGAAAAAGAAGTTGTTGTATCAAGGGGAGAATTAATAGAAATAGGGGGCTCTTTTAGGATTCCAGATGTTATGGAAGAGAGTGGGGCTAAATTAGTAGGAGTAGGCACAACAAATAAAACTCATTTATGGGATTTTGAAAAAGGAATAAATGATGAAACAGCTGCACTTTTAAAGGTTCATACTAGTAATTATAGAATACAAGGATTTACATCTAATGTTGATTCAAGTGAATTAATAGAGTTAAAAGAAAAATATAATATTCCTCTTATAGAAGATTTGGGAAGTGGAGTATTAGTAGATTTATCAAAATACGGAATAGAATATGAACCAACAGTTCAAGAATCATTAAAAAAGGGTGTGGATATAGTTACTTTTAGTGGAGATAAATTATTAGGTGGTCCACAGGCAGGTATAATTGTAGGTAAAAAAGAATATATAGAAAAGATGAAAAAGAATCAATTAACTAGGGCTTTTAGAGTAGATAAATTTACAATATCTGCTTTAGAAGGAGTATTTAAATGTTATATAGACAAGGATTTTGCTGCAGAAGAAATACCTACACTGAATATGTTATCTATTTCACTAAAGGAATTAGAAAATAAGGCTACAGAATTAAAAGAATTGTTAGATAGAGAAATACAAAATAAAAAGGTAAATCTAGATATAGAAGATAGCTATTCAGAAGTAGGTGGAGGATCTTTACCACTGGAAAAAATACCTACAAAATGTATAGTTTTATCTATAGAAAATAGTAGTATTCAAGAATTAGAGAACAATTTAAGAAAATACGAGATACCTATTATAGTTAGATTGTATAAGGATAAAATATATATGGACCTTAGAACTATAAAAAGACAAGAGTTTAATATTGTAGTAAAAGGGGTAAGTTTTGCTTTAGAAAGACTTAAAGGAGAATATTAAATGAAACATGTAATTATAGGAACAGCAGGACATATAGATCATGGTAAGACAACTTTAATTAGAGCGATTACTGGAAGAAATACTGACAGATTAAAAGAAGAACAAAAAAGAGGTATATCTATTGAATTAGGATTTACTTATTTTGATTTACCATCAGGACAAAGGGCAGGAATAATAGATGTACCAGGTCATGAGAAATTTATAAAAAATATGTTGGCAGGAGTAATAGGAATAGATATAGTTATTTTAGTAGTAGCTGCAGATGAATCTATAATGCCTCAGACACTAGAGCATTTATCGATACTGGATTTATTAGGCATAAAAAAAGGATTTGTAGTACTTACAAAGTCAGATTTAGTAGACGATGAGTGGATAGAAATGGTTGAAGAAGAAGTTAGAGAAGAAATAAAGGGGACTTTCTTAGAAAACTCACCTATAATAAGAGCTTCATCTACTAAAAAAGAAGGTATAGATAAGATAATTCAACTTATAGATAAATATTCAGAGGACTTAAAGGATAAGGATGTAGAAGAAATGCCTAGGCTTCCAATAGATAGAGTTTTCTCAATGTCAGGCTTTGGTACAATTGTTACAGGTACTTTACTATCTGGAAAGATTAATCTAGGGGATGAGGTTCAAGTATTTCCTGGAGATAAAAAAGCAAGAATAAGAACACTTCAAGTCCATGATGAAGATGCAGAAACTGCATATGGAGGTCAAAGAGTGGCTATGAATTTAGCTGGTCTTAAAAAAGAAGAGGTAGATAGAGGAGATACTGTAGCTCCTATTGACTCAATGAAAGATACTTTGTTAATAGATGTTAAAATAAGATTAATAAAGAATATAGATAGATATATAGAAAATAGAACTAGATTAAGACTTTATATAGGAACTAAAGAAGTATTGTGTAGAATCGTACTTTTGGATAAGGAAAACTTGGGACCGGGAGAAGAAGCTTATGCCCAACTTATATTAGAAGAAGAAATAGTTGCTAAGCGAGGAGATAAATTTATAATTCGTTTTTATTCTCCAATGTTTACCATAGGTGGTGGAGAAATATTAGATCCAAATCCTGTAAAGAAAAAGAGATTTGATAATGATGCTATAAGAAATCTTGAAATAAAAGAGATTGGCTCATCAAAGGATATAATTGAAAACATAATAGAAGAAAAATCCAAGGATTTTCCGACAATAAAAGAAATAGCAGTTTTAACATCAATGTTAGAAGAAAATATAAAAAAAGAAGTTGAAATCCTTGAGAATGAAAATAAGATAATTATGTTTTCCTTAACCAAGGATTTTCATATTATTCATATAGATTATTACAATAAAATAAAAGATGATATTTTGAAAGAATTAAATATGTTTCATGAGAAATATCCTTTAAGAACTGGTATGTCTAAGGAAGAAATAAGGAGTAAATATTTTAATAAAGTAAAGACAAAAGTGGTAGAAATATTTATAGAATTACTAATAAAAGAAAATTATCTAAAGCAAGAATTAGAGAATATAGCTGTCAAGGATTTTGAAATAAAAATGAGTGATGTTCAAAAAGAAATAAGTGAAAGTATATTAGAAATATTTAAAAAAAGCTCTTATCAACCACCTAAAAAAGAAGAATTGAAAGATATGATTAAAGGGGAAAAAGAGGAAATAGAAGAAGTATTTATTTCTTTAATAAATAAGGGTAATATAATAAAATTAAATGATGAAGTATACTTAGGGGAAACATCTTATAATTCTGCTAAGGAAAAGTTAAAAGAATATATGAAAAAGAATGGCTCGATATCAATTGGAGAATTTAGAGACTTGTTAAATACTAATAGAAAGGTAAGTATTGGTCTTTTGGAGTATTTTGATCAAATTAAATTAACCAAAAGAGACCAGGATAAAAGAGTTCTATACAAATGATAAATTGCATAACTAAGAGGTGGAAAAATGGAAGAAACAGTATTGATAATTGATAGTGATAAATCATTTGTTAAGGGCTTAAAATATAGCTTGGAACAAGATCGATATACAGTAGATACTATTAATGGAGGAAAAGAAGCTATAGATAGAATAAATAAGAAAGATTATGATTTAATATTACTTGATCTATTATTACCAGATGAAAGTGGCTTAAATGTATGTAAAGATATTCGTCAAGATAGTGAAATACCTATTATAATAATAACAGAAAAAGACGAAGATATAAGCAAAATATTGGCTTTAGAATATGGAGCTGATGATTATATAGTTAAACCATTTAACATATTAGAATTAAAAGCGAGAATTAAAGCTGTACTTAGAAGAGTAAAATATACTAATTCAACTTTTAGCAATCAAGCAGTAAAAATAAATGATTTTACAATAAATACTGTAGGAAGAAAAGTAAATATTAAAGATCGAGATATAAATTTAACTGGAAAAGAATTTGATTTATTTTTTGTACTTATTTCCAATCCAGGAAAGGTTTTTAAAAGAGAAGAATTATTAGATTTAGTTTGGGGATATG
>CAZMMV010000070.1:0-8828 GCA_964567475.1 uncultured Tissierellaceae bacterium
AATCTAAAACTCACTATCATCTATTCTATCTAGCCAAGATTTTAAAGGTTTCACTACTTCCTTTATTGTTCCATCTTTAAATGGATTTTTTAAGTTTGCAAGTTCTACTAATTCTAAGAATGACCTACTTCCTCCTGCCTTGCATAATCTTAGATAATCTTCCCATGCCTTTTCCTTGTCTTCCCTGTTCTTACTCCAAAATTGAAATGCACATACCTGGGCCAAAGTATAGTCTATATAATAGAAGGGACTACTAAATATATGTCCTTGTTTAAACCAATATGTTCCTTTATCTAAAAATCTATTGTCTTGATAATTTTTAAATGGTAGATATTTTCTTTCTATTTCTCTCCACTTATCTTTTCTTTGCTCTGGACTTGCGTCTGGATTTGCATATACAAAGTGTTGAAATTCATCTACAGTAACTCCGTATGGTATAAAATTTATAGCAGCTGACAAATGACTAAATTTATATTTTTCTACTTCTTCCTTGAAAAAAAGCTCCATCCATGGCCAAGTTATAAATTCCATGCTCATAGAATGAATCTCACATGCTTCTAATGTAGGGAATTTATATTCTACCAGTTTATGATCCATACTCATATATGATTGAAAGGCATGACCTGCCTCATGAGTCAACACATCTATATCTCCAGATGTACCATTAAAATTTGAAAATATAAAGGGTGAATCATAGTCGGCTATAATTGTACAATAACCACCAGCCATCTTGCCCTTTTTACTTTCTAAATCTAATAAATCTCTTTCTAGCATAAAATTAAAAAACTCAGATGTTTCTTTTGAAAGTTCATTATACATAGTCTTAGCATTTTCTATTATCCAGTTTGAATCTCCCTTTGGGCTGGCATTACCAGTTAAATATTCTAAGGCTTCATCGTAAGATCTTAACTCTTTAAGTCCTAACCTTTTTCTTTGTCTATCCTTTAAGCCTGCAACTAAGGGTACTAAATCTTCATATACTTGTTTTCTATAATTAGCAACCATATTAGCATCATAATCACTTCTGCCTAGTCTTTTATATCCCATTTCTACATAATCAGAAAAACCTAATGATTTTGCCATACTATCTCTTACCTTAACTAATTCATCATAAATCCTATCTAATTCATTTTCATTTTCTTCAAAAAAACTCCACAATACCTTTTCTGCATCTTTTCTAACTTCCCTATCCTTTGACTCTAGGAAGGGTGTCATCTCACTTAAATTTCTTGTATCTCCTTGAAAATAGAGTTTAGCTGAAGCAATTAATTTATCATACTCAGTCACAAGTTTATTTTCCTTAACTAAATCTGGAATTATTTCTTCTGAAAATGTTTGCAATTGAAGTTCTGCTAGATTAAATAACTGTTGACCCCATATTTCTTCTAATTCCTTTCTAAATTTAGAATTAATTAATTCCTTATAATATTTAGAGATTAAATTTTGAAACTTAGGTTCATTTTCATCTATAAAATCATTTTCCTTTATATAAAATTCATCTTCTGTATTTATAGAATGTCTAATATTAACTAAAGCAACCATAGTATCCATATTATTTCTTAATTTATTTATTCTTTCTATAACTTTGTTTTGTTCATTAAAAGACCTTGCTCCGCTAAAATCTTCTAATAATTTATTAAATTCATCCCTTATCTTTGACAAATCTGGTCTTTCATACTTATAATCTTTAAACTTTAACATATTTTTCCTCCTTATAATATGTTTAATAAATAAACACTTATTAAAACAATAATTTTCTTACCATTTCTTCATTACTTTTATTATACACATATAAGTTCAATAGTAGTCTATTTTGAATTGCATGTTTTTTATCATTGACAGTTGTCTAACAATTCAGTATAATTAACTTAAGGATTTGATGTGATATAGTATTATCTTGGTAATTAAATAATCATATTAAGTTCTTTATTTTATATAATATAATAAGACTAATTATTGAACAATGATTTATTTGTTATTTATCTCATAGTGAGTTAAATATATATTAAATTTTAAGGGGGAGTAAATATGAAGATGAAAAAAATATTGGCACTGATACTTGTGGGTATTCTTGTATTATCTACTGTCGGATGTGGCGCCAACGATGATGCCAACACATCTACTGAGCTAGATGGCGAAACAGATCTTGCAGATGACGGAGAAAAGGCACCTGATACAGACTATAAAATAGGGATCGTTACAGGTACTGTATCCCAAGGTGAAGAAGAGTATAATGCAGCTCAAAACATGATAGGTAAATATGGAGATATGATTGAACACGTTACTTATCCTGACAACTTTGGTAAAGAAGTAGAAACTACTATATCACAAGTTGCAAGTCTTGCATCTGACCCAAAAGTAAAAGCAATAGTATTTGTCCAAGCAGTACCAGGAGCAGCAGCTGCTATAGATAAAGTAAGAGAAACTAGAGAAGATATGCTATTTGTACTTGGTGTTCCTCATGAAGACCCTGATGTAATAGCTGCAAGGGCAGATATTTCACTTGAACTAAATCAACTTCAACGTGGAATAGATATTATGGAAACTTCTAAAAAGATGGGTGCTGAAACATTTGTCCACTACTCATTCCCAAGACATATGTCTTATGAATTATTATCAGCTAGAAGAGATGCTTTAAAAGAAAATGCTGAAAGATTAGATATTAAATTTGTTGAAGTAGATGCACCAGACCCAACTGGTGACGCTGGTACGCCAGGTGCTCAACAATTTATTTTAGAAAATGTTCCTCAACAAATTGAGAAGTATGGTAAAGATACAGCATTCTTTAGTACAAACTGTAGTATGATGGAACCATTAATTAAACAATCACTTGAATATGGAGCAATTTTCCCTGAGCAATGTTGCCCTTCTCCATACCATGGATATCCAGGTGCTTTAGGAATTGAAATTCCTAGCGATAAAGCTGGAAATTTAGATTTCTTAGCAGAACAAGTATCAGCTAAGGTTGCTGAAAAAGATGGTACTGGTAGATTTGGTACATGGAGTAAACCTGCAAACGTAGCAATAATAGAAGCCGGAGTAGAATATTCTAGAGCATTTATCGAAGGCGAAATTGAAAGATTAGACGTTGACGCAATGTTGAAATTTATGAAAGAAGCTACAAATGATACTGACGATAGCGTTAAATTCGAAAAATTTGAAGACTATGATAACTTTATTCTATTTGTATTAGGTACTCAAGTATTCTAGTTTAGGGTTAAAGGTTTTATAATTAAAAATAAAATATTATTAAATAGAGGAGTCGTAAATCGACTCCCTTCTATTTAAATTAAGGAGGTAACTATGACACTACTCCAAATGAAAAATATTTCAAAATTTTACGGAGAAAATCAAGTACTTAAAGATATATCAATAAACATCAAAAAAGGAGAAATCCACGGCTTAGTAGGAGAAAATGGGGCCGGTAAATCCACCCTAGTAAATATAATGTTTGGTATGCCAGTTATACACTCTACTGGAGGCTTTGAAGGAGAAATGTTACTTGATGGAAAACCATTTAATCCAAAAACTCCAATGGAAGCAATGGATATGGGTATCGGTATGGTCCATCAAGAATTTATGCTTATACCAGGATTTACTATTACAGAAAACATTAAACTTAATAGAGAAAACACTAAATCTACACTACTTAGCAAAATTTTTGGTCCAAAATTAGAAAATTTAGATCCAAATAAAATGCGTAACGATTCTAAAGAAGCACTTAAAAAACTCCATATGGATGTTGAAGAATACCTACCGGTAGCAGGATTGCCTGTTGGATATATGCAATTTATTGAAATAGCAAGAGAAATAGACAAATCTAATTTAAAACTTTTAATATTAGATGAGCCTACTGCTGTACTTACAGAATCTGAAGCCGAAAGGTTTTTAGTCGTCATAAAAGAATTAACTGATATGGGTATTGCAATGCTATTTATCACTCATAGATTAAATGAAATAAAAAGTATAACAAACTCTCTTACTGTTTTACGTGATGGAGGGCTAGTTAAATCAATAGCTACAAAAGATATAAATATTATTGAAATGGCTAAATTGATGGTAGGTAGAGAAGTAGTTGAAACTACCACAAAGAAAAAAACATCTGATGTTGATAATTTAGATACCTTTATCCAATTAAAAGATTTCCTTGTAGATATGCCTGGTGAAAGAATAAAAGGCATTGATTTAGATATTAAAAAAGGTGAAATTTTAGGTATAGGTGGCTTGGCTGGACAAGGAAAAATAGGATTGTCCAATGGAATAATGGGATTATATGAAACTAAGGGAACGATTCTAAAAGATGGAAAAGAAATGCCTATAAATAATCCTAGGGGAATGTTAAGAGAAAAAGTAGCATTCTTATCTGAAGATAGAAAAGGTGTTGGTCTACTTTTAGATGATCCAATAGATATAAATATAGCTTTTACATCACTTGAAATTAATAATAAATTCATAAAAAAAGTAGGGCCCTTAAGAATGATAAACAGTGGTGAAATTAAATCCCACGGAAAAAACATGATAGAAAAATTAGATATAAGATGTACTGGTCCATCTCAAAATACTAGATTTTTATCTGGTGGAAATCAACAAAAGGTATGTATTGCAAGAGCTCTTACCTTAGAACCAGAATTACTTATGGTATCAGAACCTACCCGTGGTATAGATATAGGTGCAAAGAACTTAGTACTAGACACATTAGTAAACTTAAATAAAGAATCAAATACGACCATAATAATTACATCTAGTGAATTAGCCGAATTAAGACAAATATCAGATAGAATTGTAATTATTTCCGAAGGTAAAATCCATGCTATTCTCTCACCCAATGACTCTGACGAAAAATTTGGTTTAGCAATGGCTGGAGAAAGTATAGATGATATAGACGAGGTGATAGAGTAATGGATATGAAAACGATTTATAAAAAGATAGGATTTCCCAGACTTATAATAACAGTATTTTTAATAATATTACTTATTGCTGCTAATATACTTGGGATTTCAAACAAAGAAGTATGGGGTGGCATATTAACAAGATTTGGTATGAATGCCATATTAGTCCTTGCAATGGTTCCCTCAATACAATCAGGTATCGGAGTTAACTTTAACTTACCTATGGGAGTTATATTTGGGCTAATAGGAGCATTAGTTAGTATAGAAATGGGTCTTACTGGATGGGCAAGTTTTGCTGTAGCTTTAATAGTTGCAATTCCACTAGCCGCCATAGCAGGATATTTCTATGGTCTTATGCTAAATCGAGTAAAAGGTCAAGAAATGACAGTAGGTACTTATGTAGGTTTTTCCATTGTATCCTTTATGTGTATATTTTGGCTTTTAGCACCCTTTAAAAGTGAAGAACTAGTTTGGCCTATGAGTGGTAAAGGTCTTAGAGTTACACTTTCAATGGAATCATCCATGGGTGGCCTTTTAGATAATTTCTTGAATCCAGAATGGTTGCCGGAATGGATGCAAGTTATTCCTATAGGTTTAATATTATTCTTTGCCTTACTATCATTTATAGTATGGGTATTTTTTAGAACTAAAAGTGGTACTGCTATGAAAGTAGCTGGAAGTTCAGAAGCCTTTGCCATTTCAAATGGAGTTAATGTAAATAAACAAAGAATCAGAGGAATGATGATGTCAACAGTACTTGCAGCAATAGGTATAATAGTATATAGTCAGTCCTTTGGCTTCTTGCAGCTCTACACTGCCCCTCTCTATGTGGCAATGCCTGCTGCTGCTGCTATATTGATAGGTGGAGCAACTTTACAAAGAGCAAAAATAATCCATGTAATTATAGGTACCTTTTTGTTCCAAGGCTTATTAGTAGTAGCTCTTCCTGTAATCAACCTAATCTCAGGAGGAAGTTTAGCAGAAATAATGAGAATAATAATAAGTAATGGAATTATTCTTTATGCATTAACTAGAAAGGCTGGTGACGCAATATGATGGTACCTATAGTCTTTATGGTAATTTGTGCAATTTCTTTCTATTTATCTGGACTACCTTTAAACTTTGTATTCAATGAGATAATCCTTAGACTTTCTAGAAACTTAATCCTTGTAATGTCTCTTATAATACCGGTTATAACAGGTATGGGACTAAACTTTGGTATAGTACTAGGAGCTATGGCAGGTCAGGTAGGCTTAATATTTATAATGAACTACGGATTAGGTGGCATAGGAGGAGTTGTAGCTGCAATCGTCGTTTCTACTCCTGTAGCTATAATATTAGGCTACTTAGTTGGTTTAGTTTTAAACAGAGCAAAAGGTAAAGAAATGATTACTTCAATGATTTTAGGATTCTTTGCAAATGGTGTTTATCAGTTAATATTTATAGTAATGGCTGGTAAAATAATTCCATTTAGTAATCCAGATATGCTAATGTCCACAGGGGAAGGTCTTAGAAATACTATTGACCTTAAAATTATTAGAAGATCTGTAGATGATCTCTTCTTTGGTGGAATGACAAGTATCCCAGTATTTACATTTATAATTATAACTCTTTTCTTTTTCGGACTTTATTTTTTCCTAAAAACAAAGCTAGGACAAGAAATGAGAGCTGTAGGACAAGATATGCATGTTGCTAGTATCTCTGGTATAGATGTAGATAAAACTAGAATTATTTCTATAATATTGTCTACAGTTTTAGCAGCTTGGGGACAAATAGTCTATCTCCAAAATCTAGGTACTCTAAATACTTATAACAATCATGAACAGGTAGGACTCTTTTCAGTAGCAGCCCTTTTAATAGGTGGAGCTTCAGTAGACAAAGCTTCTTGGAAGGAAGCCATACTAGGCACATTCTTATTCCATCTCTTGTTTATAGTATCTCCTCTTGCCGGGAGAAACCTAATGGGTAATGCCCAAATAGGAGAATATTTTAGAGTATTCGTAGCTTATGGAGTTATCGGTCTTGCACTATTGCTTCATGCTTGGGAATCTAAAAAAACCCAATCAAGATTATCTGATATATAAGATTTTTAAAAGACTCTTTTTAGTATCAATTTAAAAAGGGTCTTTTTTATTTTACTTGTAATTCTTCTTGCAATAATAGCTAATATAATTTAACATTAACTATAGCAATAATTTTAGGAGGAATTATGAATAAAATAAATTATAAAAGCATACAAAAATTGAATATTGATATAACTAAACAATTATTAAAATATATAACTAAAGAAATGCAAAATGAAGATTTAATAGATGAAATCCAGTTTTTTCATGATGGTTTTATAGATCATGAATTAGCTTTTAATATATGGTTAAGTTTTGACTTTATAGATAAAAATGGTCTATCCTTTATTGATAAATTTCTTGATGCTAAAGGTCATGTTTTAAGTGCTAAAGAACAAGAAATATTAAAGGAAAGAAATAAATCTAATATCTCTTTGTTCGAAGTAATGGATATAGATAATGAATTTATACGTGTTATAGATTTATTTGAACATAAATATCATACTCTTTGGGAGCCTGACTTATCAGCTGCACTAAATGTAGATGATCTTATTTTTGGTAGAGTAGCCAACTTACTAGGATCTGTTAATTTCATAGGTGATATTAATTATCTACCAGTTTCAGCCAGGGATACTTTTTTAAGGGAATCCTTTAGAGATTTTAATGATTTAAGAAAAACAGACTCTCGTCTAACTATCAAAGAATATTTAAAAAATAATAGTATAAAATTATATACAATATATACTAATTGTATCTTTGAAATTATGGAAATGGAAGATGATATAAATTCTATCTTTTACGATGAATTAGATGAATTCCAAAATTATTTAAATTATAAGTTTAAGAACTTAGATTTTAACAATCATATTTCAAATCTAATAGAGTTCTTTGAGTATTATTTAGTAGAAAAAGATTTATCACTCTCTGATTTAGATCAAATAGATTTTAATCAGTTTTTTTCTAAATCTATTGAAAGTTCATTTATACTATCAATAGAAGATTTAAATTCTTATATATCTACTTTCAAATATTATCTAGAATTTTTATTTAAAAAGGATTCTAAATATAAAAAGGCATATGAAAATATATTAGATATTAGCAGTTCAAGATTTCAGATTGCGGAACTTTTTAAAAATACAGAATTCTCTTTTAAACTAGACACTAAATTTTCTAAAGCCTTAGAAGGTTATTTAGATGATTATTCCCTAATATTGACCATGGACTTTGATAAATTCATGTTATATATATTAAATAATCCTTTAAAATTAACAGAAAAAAACAAGCATATTAAAAGAAAAAGTTTACTAGAAATAAATGATCTCTTAGAATCTTCTATAGATGTACAAAAAAAAGCACCTAATCAAAAAGATTTTCCTAAGATACAATTTTTTTATAATTTTGGACTTGATTTAAAACTTATTTCAATTATACAAGACAATTTATCTCTAACCACCAAGGGTTATAATTTTTTAAGGCTTAAGGATGAAGAAAAATATATAATAATTTTAAACTATATGTGGAGTGAAGATTTTATATCTAAAATTACAAACATAGATAATAAAAATACATTAAATAAATATAAAAGTGATTTAATTATCTTCTTATCTTCATTACAGGAAAATATATATTATAGAGTATCTGATGTTTTATCTGATACTTTATTAAATCAAAAATTCTTCTCAATATATTATCCTTATTTACAAAATTTAAAGATTATAGAATACAATCTTTATCCTATTTATGAGATAAAAGTTACCCCTTTAGGAAAAGTTATTTTAAACTTTCTAAAATCTAAAAATATAGATAAGGAAAAATGTAGTATCATTAATTTAAACAAATTTAAGCAAACAAAATAATCTTAGGCCTTTATATTTAG
>CAZMMV010000071.1:0-1595 GCA_964567475.1 uncultured Tissierellaceae bacterium
TTTATCATCTATTATTAAAGCATGAAATTCATATCCTTTTTCAAAACTACCAACTTTACCAAAGAAACTTCCTCCGCCCTTTGTTCCTAAATAAAAACTCTCACTAAAACTTAAAGGTTTGAATTCTTTATTTGTATTTAACCATGTCATTTTAGAAGCCTGTATAGTTCCATATATTATATTAGCTATACTCAAGCTACTGCCCGCTGATATATCCGAAGCTAATCCTATATTCATAGCCTTATCTAAATATTTTCTCACAGGCATTATACCACTAGATAAATTATAATTAGAATAGGGGCAATGAGCTGCATATACACCATTTCTAATCATTAAATCTATTTCTTCTTCTGTATTATATATACAATGAGCCATTATAGTCTTTGTGTCTCCAAATAAATTATAATCATCATATACACCTGCATAATTTTTAGATTGTGGAAACAATTCCTTTACCCATAGGACTTCATCTCTATTTTCATTTAAATGACTTTGCACTGGAGTATTATATTTAATAGCTAACATTCCCAAAGCTTCTAAAAGCTCTGGCGTAGATGTAGGAGCAAATCTTGGGGTTATAATTGCTTTTACTAAGTCGGATTTATTCATATACTCATTTAATATTTCTTCTGTATCCTCTATTGATTTTTTTGTATCCTCCATAAGATATTCTTGGGAGTTCCTATCCATATTTACCTTACCTACATAAGCCCCCAATCCTGATTCTATAAACATATCCATCAATAGCTTAGTGCTTTCTTTGTGAATACTAGAATAAACAGCAGAATGTAGTGTACCTACTCTCCAAAGTTCATTTATAAGTCTAGAAAATACTTTTCTTGAGTAGTCTAAATCCTTATATCTATTTTCTTCTGGAAATGTGTAGGTTTCAAGCCAAGGAATAAGCTCTTTATCCAATCCTAGACCCCTATTAGGATATTGTACAGCATGAAGATGAAGATCTGTAAATCCTGGAATAATTAACTTTCCAGTGTAGTCCTTAAAATCATAATCCTTGTAAGGCTTATCTAGTTTTTCTAATATATTTACAACTTTACCACTTTCTACTATTATATATGCATTTTCATATATTTCGAACTTATTCTTAGTAGGAGTAAAAGCTATATCACCTTTAAATATTTTTTTATTCATATTTATCTCTCCTCTTATACTACTATATCAACTTTAAATAAGTATCAAAAATGGTGCCAGGCACCATTTTTGATACTTATTGCTCAATTACTGCTCCCAGTTTAATGATCTACCTACCGCTCTTTTCCAGTCTTTATATAGTTTTTGTCTTTTTTCATCTTCCATGGAAGGCATAAAAACTTTGTCTATTTCTGAATTATTATATATTTCTTCTTTGTTCTTCCAAAATCCTACTGCTAGTCCTGCTAAGTATGCTGCACCTAAGGCTGTAGTTTCTGTTACTTCTGGTCTTTCTACTCTTGTATTTAATATATCTGATTGAAATTGCATCAAGAAGTTATTCACTACTGCTCCTCCATCTACTTTTAAGGATTTCAGCTTTATATTGGAATCCTCTTCCATGGCTTCCAATACATCTCTTGTTTGATAGGCTATAGACTCTA
>CAZMMV010000071.1:1695-8780 GCA_964567475.1 uncultured Tissierellaceae bacterium
GAATCCTCTTCCATGGCTTCCAATACATCTCTTGTTTGATAGGCTATAGACTCTAAGGTTGCTCTTACTATGTGTTCAGCCTTGGTGCCTCTAGTTATACCTATTATTGTTCCTCTGGCGTACATATCCCAATAAGGGGCTCCCATGCCTACAAATGCTGGAACCATATATACTCCATCAGAATCTTCTACTCTTGTTGCCATATATTCAGATTCTTCTGCAGTTCTAATTAATTTCAATTCATCCCTTAGCCATTGTACAGATGCACCTGCTACAAATATACTTCCCTCTAATGCATATTCAACTTTTCCATCTATTCCCCAAGCTATCGTGGTCAGAAGCCCATTTTTTGATGGTACTATCTTATTTCCTGTATTCATCAACATAAAACATCCAGTGCCATATGTATTTTTTGCCATACCTGGTTGAAAACATCTTTGCCCAAATAATGCTGCCTGTTGATCTCCTGCTATACCAGCAATAGGAATCTTTGCACCAGCAAAAGTTAATTCATCTGTATAGCCATATATTTCTGATGAATTAGCCACTCTTGGTAAGATATTCTTAGGTATATCAAGAACTTCAAGTAATTTTTCATCCCATTTTAAATCTTTTATATTAAATAACATAGTTCTGGAAGCATTTGAGTAATCAGTTATATGTACTTTCCCTCTAGTTAGATTCCATACCAACCAAGTATCTATATTACCAAATAAAATTTCCCCCTTATTGGCTAATTCTCTTGCCCCTTCAACATTATCTAATATCCATTTTATTTTACTTCCTGAAAAATAAGCATCTAACACTAATCCTGTGTTTTCTTTAATATAGTTTTCCATTCCTATATCTTTTAAATCATTACATATATCTGCCGTACGTCTGCATTGCCAACCTATGCCATTATATATAGGTTTTCCTGTCTTCTTATTCCACATTATAGTTGTCTCTCTTTGATTAGTGATCCCTATTGCAGCTACTTCTTCTGGTCTTATTCCTGTTTTTTCTAAAACTTCCCTAGCTACTCCTGATTGTGTTCCCCATATTTCCATAGGGTCATGTTCTACCCAGCTAGGATGAGGATATATTTGATTTAATTGTTTTTGAGCACTACCCTTTATTTTACCCTTTTTATCGAAAATTATAGCTCTAGAACTTGTAGTCCCTTGATCAAAAGCCATAATATATTTTTTATCCATTAAAATACCTCCTAGGATTTTATATATAGTAATATAACATATAATATATAATATTACTATAATGGATTATTTTTGGTAAAATCACCAATTATTGAGGGTTTATTTATGTACAAGCTTAATGTTATACTTTAGAAAATGGTCTTGTAACCATTTTGTAACCAATATGAAAGGGGGCAAGTTTACAACTCAAATTTTAAGGAGGATCATATGTTAAAAAATATAAAAGGAAAAATTGCATGTTCTTTATTTGCAGGTGTTTTATTAAGCTCATCAGCAGCTAGTGCAGCAAACTTCAACTATACAAATATTGATTATAGCGGAAGCTATAATAATTATAAAAATGTTTATACTTCAAACTATGATTATAATGGCTATAACTATAATAAGTCTACTAAAAATAAGGATAATACTAATACTTACCCTGTATTCAATTGGGATGTAATAGATTCAAAAGCTAGTTATGGAAATAATAATGCAGTACTTCCAGATTCTAAGCCAGTTTATCCAAGTAAAGCAAATATTGAAGAAAAACCTATAAAAGAATCTAAGCCTGTAGTTCCTACTACACCTTCATTTTCAGGATCGTCTCAAATAGAGTCAGAGGTACTTAGATTAGTAAATATTGAAAGACAAAAAGAGGGTCTTACTACACTTGTAGCAGATAGCCAACTTTCAAATGTAGCAAGAAAGAAATCTGAAGATATGGCAACAAATAATTACTTTAGTCATACTTCACCTACTTATGGCTCACTTTCCAATATGTTAAAATCCTTTGGTGTTAAATATAATGCTGCTGGAGAAAATATTGCAAGAGGCCAATCAACTGCTCAATCTGTAATGAATGGATGGATGAATTCATCTGGACATAGAGCAAATATAATGAATCCTAGCTTTCATAAAATAGGTATAGGAATGGCTGAATCTAAAGATGGTAGAAAATATTGGACTCAAACATTTACAAATTAATATAAAATAAAGGTTGCCAGAATTTTTTCTGGCAACCTTTATTTTATATTATCTAATTTATTATATCTATAAATCTCTTGGTCATCTTTGCTGTAAATCCCCAAATTATATAATCATTGTAATGATAAAACATAACTTTATGTTTACCCTCTCTCCATTTATAATCCCTGCCATTAGGAATTAAATTATAAGGGAACTCTTCACTTATATCAGTCCTTAAATTTAAATAATATACATCTGGTTCATTTTCTATGAAAAAATCTAAGGGTACTGTGAATACATGATCCACCTCATCCTTACTTGCTACAATTTTATCTACATCTATCCCACTAATAATTCCCAAAAAACAATGTATAGTTAAATTTGAGTAGGATACAAAAAAATCTAATTCACCAACTAGATTTATATTTTCTCTTTTTATATTTAGTTCTTCCATAGTTTCTCTTATGGCTGCATCTTCATAACTTTCCCCTTCTTCTACACCACCTCCTGGAAAAGATATTTCTCCTGGCTGGCTAGCCATATCTTTGGATCTTAATTCATACAATATTTCTAGTCTATTATCTATTTCAACTATAGGTATAAGTACTGAATATTTGTGAGTTACATCCATGGAACCAGGCCTTCTATTTTTTACCTTCTTAATTATATCTTTTATATCCATATATATACCCCCATTATAATCCTTATCACTAGATTCTTTTTCTTATTATTATATCTGATACCCTTAATAGTGCCTCTTCTTTATTAAATTTATAAATTTCATCTACCTTTTTTACTATTTTATCAAAAACTGTGCTTTCTTCTTTGTTTTCTTTTTCTTCTTCTTTTTCTATTTTTATGTGTTTTTCTTCTAATATAGATATAATTTCATCTAATTTATATACTTTAAATCTTTCTATATTTAAGTTTTTTGCTTTTATTTCTATCAAATTTATAAGTAAATCTTCATAAGTAGAATCTTCTCCAAGTGAAAACATATTGAAAAGCTTAGATAGTATTCCTTCAAACAAAGATCTCCTATATGGTAGTTCATGTAACTTCAACACTTTCTCTATTTTCCTAACTTCTTTTTCTTTTATATTAAGAAAATAATTAAAAGAAAAGTCAGGTTCATCTTCAGGTTCTATATAGTATTTATTACCTTTTAGTCTTTTAAAAGCTCTTAATCCATCATAGTATCCAAGTTTAATATTTTTCCTAGATAACTCAGATTCATAAGTATAAGTTTTTCCAATATCATCAGTTGGAGATATTACAATTACATTTGCATCTATATCTTTTAAATCTATTCTTCTAGTTAAACCTGGGGCATGAGTTCTAACTAAGATTAAATCCTTGTAGCCCTTATTAAGAAGCATTTTAAAGGGTAAATTATCATAAAAAGCCCCATCTAAATAAATACTACCATCTAATCTTTCAAGTTTGAAAAATGGTAAATAGGAGCTGGCTAATAAATATTTCTTCAGTTCTCCCTTAGGTATATCTTCTATATATATTTCCAAGGATTTTAATTCTGTTACATTTACCGTGACTACACCAAAATCCATTCCTGAATTTCTAATCTTTTCTTCATCTATATATTTATCTAGTACTTCTTTTGCTGGAGTAATATCTAGACCTCTATCTGAAATAAATTTTTTAACTTTTTCTCCTAGAAAACTTAAATCTTCTTTTGAAAGTGATAAATCCTTTAATTTATTTATATCTTCTTCATTTGTATCAAAAATCATAGAATAAGATATATCATTCCAAAGTTCATAGCATTTATCATAATCATCTTGAACTATCATAGCTCCATTTATAGCCCCAATAGAAGTACCTACAACTCCGCCAATTTTAATATTCATCTCCTTGATAGCTTTATAAACTCCTATGTGATAAGCTCCACGAGCTCCCCCACCTTCTAAGACTAACCCATACATAATATTCCTCCCTAATTGCATCATTATAATCTTTCCCTACTCCTAGCTTATCTATCCCACTTTTATCCATATAGTTTAATGTATATAATAATCCCCCATAACCATAGTCTAAAGAATGATTATTTGCTAAAGGCACTAGAACTATATACTACTAATAGTATAGTACATTATTGGTATTTAAGGTTTTTTTAATAGTATATGATATTATGATAATAAATAAAGAATAATTTTAAAAATAAATCTAAAGGAGGTTTTTGAATGAAAAATAAAAGGTATGTAATATTAAGTATTATTATATTCATTATAGTTGGATATTTACTATATTATTTTCCCATTCAAAAGTATTTTGCAGAAAAAACTTTAAAAGAGTATATGTCTGTTCAAGGAACTACTAATGTAATTATAGATTCTAAACGAATATATAAGGATTATACAATGGGTGGATATGTTATAGATATAATATATCAAGATGACCCAAACTACACATATAATTATACATATATACTTTTAAAAGGACTGAAAGGTAGGATGGTGTGTACAATCTTTGATAAAAGCAATGTCGATGTAGATATAACTAACAAAAAAGTTAAATATCCATCTATTGATTAATAAAAATTGATCAACATCCTTATATTAATGTTCAGTAAACAATTATAAAATGGGCTTACAAATTTGTAAGCCCCCTTTTATTTTACATCTTATATCAAATTAACTTTTGATAATAAACAATCTTTTCTTTTGACCATTGCAACTCCTAGCTAATAAATATACATTAGATTTCATCAGTGTTAAAAGAAATTTCCATTTTATCTATAGTTGGTTTCAGTTTCGTTAACTTAACGCCTGCTGAGACTAACATCCTTTTGGATGCTTTAACTATAGGCGTATCGGCATATTTATCACTAAGGTAAACTATTTCTTTTATTCCAGATTGTATGATAGCTTTAGCGCATTCATTGCATGGAAATAATGCAACAAAAATCCTTGCTCCTTCCAGAGATACACCTCTGTTATTAAGTATTGCATTAAGTTCTGCATGAACCACATAAGGATACTTTGTTTCAAGAAAATCTCCTTCTCTATCCCAAGGGTACTCATCATCAGAACAACCAAAAGCCAATCCATTATAGCCTACTGAAAGCACCCTGTTATTTGGACTTACAATACATGCACCAACTTGTGTTCCAGGATCCTTACTTCTTTTTGCGGACAACAAGGCAAGTCCCATAAAATATTCATCCCATGAAATATAATCCTGCTTTTTCAAGACATCCCCTCCCCATATATTTATATTGTTAAAATAGTTATCAAGTTTAATAAATGATTATGAACTTATTATTTAATAATGGCTTCTTTTGCTAGTTTATCAGCTTCTTCATTATATTCTACTCCTGAATGAGCCTTTACTTTTATAAATCTTACATCTACTTTATCTTTTATACTATCATAAAATCTTTTATAAAATTTAGTACCTTCCTTATTAGTTTTCCAACTTCCAATTGCCCAATGTTCTATTCCTGTATAATCAAAATGTAAATATAATATATCTTTCTTTTCTTTCAATGCTATCTCCATTGCAACCATAGCAGCTTTTAATTCACCTGATACATTTCTCATTTCTGCTAGATCACTATTATCTTCTCTACCACTGTAAGTTTTTTTGCCATTAGTTGTAATAAAAACAACGCCGTAACTGTAAGTCTTAGTTGATAAATCAAAACTTCCATCTACATACGAAATAGCTTCATTTTCTTTTATATTGTTTTCCTCTATAGAATTTATATTAGTTTCTTCTTTGTCAAAAGCTTCTTTTGAATCTTTTAATTCATTTATATTATAAATATTTATTTCATTTGGATTGGTAAATTTAAATGCTTCTTCATATGTGGAAAATTTCTTAAAAACTGCACCAGAATATCCTCTAACTTGTTTTTCACATTCTGCCCAAGTTTTATATACCCCAGGCACTTTTCCTTCTCTCACTGCATAATAAAATTTTGCCATTTATTCACCTCTTAATTTAATCTATTTAATTATAATAATTATAGCATATAATTTCTTATTTTTAGCAAATCATTACGATTAGTGATATAATAAATTTTAACTAATAGATACTAGGGAGGTTTTTATTTATGGATATTAATTTAATTGGTGTGCCGCTTACTTATGGTTGTGACAGAGATGGTGTACAATTAGGTCCTAAAAAACTTAGGGAAAACGGAATACTTGAGATTATAAAAAATCATGATCACAGTGTTTATGATATGGGTGATATATTTATTCCTTTTATAGCTGAAGAAAACAAGTATAAGGATCATCCTAATATGAAATTTTTAAATACTATAGCCAATGTAAATACTAATCTAGCAAACAATGTTTATTCTTCATTAAAAACTAATAGATTTCCATTTGTAATAGGTGGAGACCACTCTGTGGCTATGGGTAGTATAGCCGGGGCTAGTAAGTTTTTCAAAAAAATGGCTGTTATATGGATAGATGCTCATGGGGATATAAACACTGATAATTCTTCACCATCTGGTAATGTTCATGGAATGCCCCTATCCGCTTCAATGAATGAAGGCCATAATACTTTAGCAAATATTTACTTTGATGGACAAAAAATAAATGCAGAAGATGTATATATACTTGGTGCTAGAGATGTTGATCCTGGAGAATTTGAACTTGCGGAGAAATTACAAATTTCACTTTATACTATGGATATTATAAAAGAAAAAGGATTAGATGCTGTTATACAAGAGGTTATCTCTAGTATTAAATCTTCTGATATAGATGGCGTACACTTAAGTTTTGATATAGATGCATTGGATTCCAGCCTTGTCCCTGGAACTGGGACCCCTGTAATAGATGGTTTTAGTATGAATGAGGGAAAATCTTTGTTTACTGCTTTCTTAGGAGAAAATTTTATTACCTCTATGGACTTTGTAGAATTAAATCCAAAACTTGATAATGAAAATGAAATAACTATTAAAAATTGTCT
>CAZMMV010000072.1:0-1925 GCA_964567475.1 uncultured Tissierellaceae bacterium
ACTATATTTTATAGCATTCGGAAAATCGTGTCTACAATATTATACTAACAGCAAAATGATTTAACAGTGTAGGAGGAGTTTGAATTGATAATAGTAAATTTAGATATAATAATGGCAAAGAGAAAGATTAGTCTTAATGAATTAGCTGAAAGAGTAGATATAACAAATTCAAACCTATCTATACTTAAGAATAATAAAGCAAGAGCTATTAGATTTTCCACATTAGAAGCAATTTGTCGAGAACTTAAATGTAAACCAGGAGATATATTGGAATACAAAGATGTCAAATAGGAAGAATGATTGGAAAAATTAAGGGTTGAATTAAAAGAGTATTAATTGAAATGTATAATTAAATAATCTTTGCTTATATCAGTATTTCTAGTAAAAATCAGAATCCTGTAAGACAAATTCAAGTTTTAAGAGAATATATATAATCTTTAATACATATACTATTAAATGAACAAATTGTATCGAAAACGAGGAATAGCTTGTTTATATCTTTTAGTAGTATTATAATGTAAGTGAAAGGGTGTGAGATTATGTATAATTTAGATGACAATGTGGTTAGAATTTTAGAAGTTAATCTTAAAAATTATAAAAACATATCTAATGGAATTGTTAAAATGGCTAGTATTCAAAATATAGAAGATGGTTTAGGAGATATACTTGGCATATATGGACAAAATGGTTCAGGTAAGACTTCAATTATTAGTGCTATAAGAATTGTTCAAGATATGTTTACTGGGAGATCATTACCTAAAGATATTGAAGAATATATTACGTATGGTAAAAATGAGGCCGAGATAGATTCTTTATTTTATATAAAGAATGGTGACAAGAGATACAAAGTAAAATATAAAATAACCCTTTTAAAAGAGAATCAAGATACATTTATAAAAGAAGAGTCGATAGACTATTGGTATAAAGGCAATACTAATGATAATTGGGATAGAGTAAGGGGACTAATTAGAAATGAATATAAAAAAAACAATATATTTCCTCAATATAGAAATGAAGAGATACTAAACTTATATGATGATGAGAATGATTTCATAGTTAATAAAAAAATGAAATTTAAAGATCATAAAAGTCTTATTTTTTCAGAAGAACTAATTAATTTGATAAATAAAAATCCTAAAGATATAGGAGAGGAATATGAAATACTGAGTATATTAAAACACTATGCTATTTCAAATTTATTTATTATAGATAATAAGCGCTTAGCTCTTAGTGATGCAAATATCGTACTACCCATGAATTTTAAAAATTATATCAACCATGAAAAGGTTTCAATGGGGGTTATGCCAATAGGTCTTGATAAAGCTACTTATTTACCTAGGGAGGCTGTTTCTGAAATAAAGACTAGCCTTGAAGGATCTAATAAGGTTATAAGTGAAATAATACCAGAATTAAAAATAAAATTAAAAGAATTAAAAATACAAACTTCTAAATCTGGAGAAGAGGAAGTATTAGTAGAACTTTTTTCATGCAGAGAAAATTTAGAGATTCCAATAAGATATGAATCAGATGGCATAAAAAAAATAGTAGCAGTTCTTCATCTACTGATAGCCATGTTTAATTATAAATCCATGTCAGTATTAATTGATGAATTAGATTCAGGCATATTTGAATATTTATTAGGAGAAATACTTGAAATACTAGAGCAAAGAGGAAAAGGACAGTTGGTATTTACATCACATAATTTGAGACCTTTAGAAGTTTTAAATAAAAATAATTTAGTTTTTACAACAACCAATGCTGAAAATAGATATATTAAATTGAAGAATGTAAAGACTAATAATAACTTAAGAGACATGTATTATAGAGACTTAATTTTAGGAGGACAAGACGAAGTTATATATGATAAAACTAATTCAGCTAAAATAATTAGAGCTTTTAGAAAGGCTGGTGAATAGATTTGGCTA
>CAZMMV010000072.1:2025-8218 GCA_964567475.1 uncultured Tissierellaceae bacterium
ATTAAAAGATTTACTAATTTCAATATCATATTAAGAAGTTATTTAAATAAATGATTTTATTAGAGGATAAATAACATTAAAATCTTTATATTTTTTCCAATTTAAAAGAAACTTTTAAAACCATAGAAGCTGATAATAGCCTAGACTATTATCAGCTTCTATGGTTTTTTATAATTTGAATATATATTAGAATAAATAAAATTTATTCCGCAATAGATGTTGCAGTGTTTATAGCTTCCCATACTAAAGCAAATGGTGGCGAATAAGCAAAATCATAATATGCTAAATCTTTAGTTGTAAGATTAGCGTGAATTGCTGTAGTAAAAGGAAGTAGTCGAAGTACTGCATCATTTTCTCCAAAAACTCTAGCCCCAAGGACTTTATAACTTTTATTCTCATAAATGATTCTAAAATCTATTTTATTAGAATCAGGCATATAACTAGGCTTATTTAAAATTTTAGATTCTGCTATACTATAATCATATCCAAGGTCTTTAGCTTGGTCTTCTGTAAGGCCAGTAGTACTAAATTCTAAATTTCCTACTTTTATTGAACTACTGGATATTGATTCATAAGCTGCAAAGTAATCTTCCTTGTCTTTAGATAAATTTATCCCGATTTGTCTTCCAATTTTATTGGCACTAGTTGCAAGGGGAATATATGCATCTTTTAAAAACTTATGAGGAACAGTAGCACAATCTCCAACACTCCATACATCTTCAATAGAAGTACGACCATATTTATCAATGATAATAGCTCCATTCTTAAGTTTCTTTAGTTTTTCATCATTGAAAATATTTGTATTAGGCCTAAATCCTGTAGCTAAAATCAGTGCATCAATTTTATCTTGTCTATTTGTAGTAATTATTTCTTTTACCTGTCCATTTTCTAGGATGACATCTTTAAGTCTTTCCAAGAAGTGAATATTTACCTTGAGTTTTTTCAATTCATTTTCAACAGCTTTACCAGCATTGCTATCGTATACCTTATTTAAAAGTTGATCCCGTGAATGATATAAATTTATATTTAAGTGTTCATATTTAGAAAGTTGCTCAGCTACTTCAACACCTATAAATCCGCCACCGACTATAGCTATGTTTTTGTAGCTATTTAGATTTTTTTTAAGATCTTCAACTATATAGGGTTTAGTTATGCTATATACATTATTAGAATGTATACCTTCAATATCTGGATAAAAGGCTACAGCACCTGTTGCAATTACCAATTTATCATAATCAAATATTTTTTCTTCATTGTTATCTAAATCTTTAGCAAATACTTGCTTTTTATCAAAGTCTACAGAGTCTACTTTGTGTCTTTGTAACAAGTTAATATCTTTTTTCTTTGTATCATTTAATGATCTTGAAAATAACTCCTCATCTATATCATCAAATATATCACCAATATAATATGGTAAGCCGCAAGCACCAAAGGATATATAATTTTCTTGTTCTAAAACTGTAATATCTAATTGTGGATTTTCACGTTTTGCTTTAAAGGCAGTACTCATACCTCCTGCCACTCCACCTATAATAACTATTTTCATCCTATCACCTCTTTGAATTATTTATCTACTATTGGATATTTACCCTAATACTTAAAAGTTTAACCAAGTAGATTGAATATATGAATTACAAGGTTTAATTATCTCCTAAGAGCTTAAAATTATGATCACTAAGTATAATATTTACATTTATTATATATAATTTGTTGTTCAATGCATATATAAAAATAGAGTCTCTAGGATCTTTTGCATATAGAACACCAAGCTTCGCTAGGGTTAAGGTTCTATTGGTTTGTTCTAAATTGAATTTATTTCCTATACAAATTTTCAGGAGATTATCTCTACTTGGAGATTTTTTGCCATTTAAGATTTGATATCCATAGCTTCTATAAATTTCTGAATTTCTTATTATATCACTTTTACTATAACCCTTTGAAGTAGATATTTCTAATATATACTCTGAAAGTTCATAAGTATCGTGTTCTGAATTAGAAGATATATATTTATCTAATGAAGATTTATTTTTGGCTTTATTTAATATATTTAATAACTTTTCAGTTGATTTATCTTTCATAATTCCACCTGCTTTTTATTAGATTTATTTGTGATATAATTATATCATAGATTCTATGAAAGGATGAAGTTAGTGGGAGATTTAACGGGGAAATATAGGCTTTCTATTTATTCGGAAATTGTAGAATTATCTAAAGGGAAAATTTACATAGTGAAAAGTTCCTTGGATGACAGGATTTATATTAAAAAGGTTTTAGATCATGAAAATTATAGTATATATAAAAAAATACAAACTTTATCTATCGTTAATATACCAAAAATATATGAACTTATAAGTCTAGATGATAAACTAGTAGTCATAGAAGAATATATAAATGGCAGTTCTTTAAAAGAAATATTAAATAAATCTAAAATAATTTCTGAAGATAAAGTGATTAAATACACACTAGAATTAATCAATATTATAGATAAATTTCATTCTTGTGACTCACCTATAATACATAAAGACATTAACCCGTCCAATATAATGATTAATAATGATGGGATTTTAAAACTTATAGATTTTGATATTTCTAGGGTACATAGAAATGACAAGAATACTGATACTCATATCTTAGGAACTTATGGCTATGCAGCTCCAGAACAATTTGGCTTCAATCAAACTGATGCTAGAACAGATATCTTTTCTTTAGGTGTCACTATGAATATGATGCTTGTAGGAAAGCTGCCTAACGAAGAATTATATAAAGGTCAATTGTCCAAAATTGTATTTAAATGCATTGAATTAGATCCTGATAAGAGATTTCAAAATGTAAATGAATTGAGAGGTAAATTATTAAAGATAAATAAGAAATATAATAAAATCAAGGATAATGAACTAAGCTTTACATCTTCTGTAGCCTGCAAGTTGCCAGGATTTAGATCTGGAAATCTCTTGTTTAAAATAATAGCTTTCTTATGGTATTTTATATTAATTATGATTTTTTTAGGATTATGTTATGAAGAATATATGTCTGAGGATAGGATTACGGACATAATTATGTCGTTGTTTTTATTTTTTATAACACTTTTTTACGGAAATTTCAATAACATTAAATCCAAACTGCCTGTTTTACGTTCGAAAAATATTTTTATTAAAATTCTAGGATATATAATGTATACTTTTCTTCTTCTCATAGTTTTAAGTAGAATAATCTAAAAATAGAATGTATGCTTAGAGCATACCAATGCAATAACTTTATCTGTTATTATTAAAAGAGATAAAGTTATTTTTATATTGAGGAGGAATAATATGAAAAAAAGGTTTGTTTCAGTGTTATTAATTGTTTTAATTATACTTACACTTACTTTAACATCAGCATGTGGCAATGAAGCTGCTGATACTGAAAGTAAGCTTGAATCAAGTGAAGAAAAGCAAGAGACCAAGAAAGAGACTAAGAAAGAAAATGAAAAAGGGAAACGTTCAAATCCTATTGATTTGGGAGAAATGGTTGAATGGAAAGTAAAATTTTATTCTGATGATTGGGATGGATTAAAAGGCAAAGCAAATGTAAGGCTTAATAAAGTATATGAAGGTGAGGAAGCAATTGAGATGCTTTATTTTGGAGCAGATGCTTTAGAAAATGTTGAAGAAGGATATACCTATGCAGTAGCAGATATGACTGTTGAACTGACTGAAGGAGATCAAGATTCTCCTTATAAGACAAGTTTTAGTATAGGAAGTGTATCAGAAGATGGTAGAAAGTCACCTTTTGGATATACAAGTTTAGCAAAACAATATGAGGAAAATGAATATACAGATTTATATCCAGGTGGATCTGTAAATATTAAAAAGGCATTATTAGTACCAAAAGATCAGGAATATTTAATAGAGATAGAAGAAAATATAAGTGGAACTAAATTTTTTAAACATCAATAAATAATAATTATAGGGAGGAAGTTTATATGAGTGAAACAACAGTTAAAAAGAAAAGAAATAAGTTAGCATTGATTTCTTGGATATTATCATTATTGTATTTGATTTATTTAATATCACATTTTGCGGGCGCTATAGGATCTACTGAGGGAGCAGAACAAGTAGGATCTACAATAGCTACTGCATTAGTATTTCCACATATGTTAAGTGTTGGAATAGGACTTATTTTCAATATATTAGGATATTTTTTAAATAATAGAGCATTTATCTTAGTAGGTGCAATTCTTTATAGTGTATCAATTTTACTTTTTATGATGTATTTTATGTTTGTTATAATACAGATGATTTTATCATATATAGCATTTGCAAAAATGAAAAAAGATTAGTCAAATTGTGAAATGTTGGTTTTACTTGACATTAATTAATTCTAAAGATAAGATATATGTGAATATTTGGGATCTTTAGGAGGAAATATGTCAGATATAAATTTTAAATTTAAAGATAAAACTATAGATAGGGGAGAAACTTTAATATGTGGAATACTCAATGTTACTCCTGATTCCTTTTCTGATGGCGGTAAGCATTTTGGACTGGATAAAGCTTTAAGGCAAGTTGAGAAGCTGATAAATCAAGGTGCTCAGATTATTGATATAGGTGGCGAATCTACCAGGCCAGGATCAACAAAAGTAGAAGAGGAAGAAGAGGTTGAGAGAATCATTCCAGTAATTGAAAAGATAAAAAAAGAATTTAACATTATTTTATCAGTAGATACTTGGAAGTCTCAAGTTGCCAAAGCTGCTATAGAAGCTGGTGGAGATATTATTAACGATATAACTGGCTTAGTAGGAGATTCAGATATGGCTAAGGTAATTGGTGATAGTGATGCTGGTTTAATTTCCATGTTTAACCCAGTTATTGTAAGACCCAATCATCCAGGGTCTAAGATTTTTCCATCCTTTGGAGGACAAGGAGTTTTTACTGAGAGAGAGCTTGAAAATATAAATAATGAAGATATTATCAAAGCTTGCAAGACTTACTTTAATAAATCTTTAGAATTAGCAGAAGAAAATGGAATATATAGAAATAGAATAATGCTAGATCCAGGGATTGGATTCGGACTTACTAAGAAAGAAAATCTGCAATTAGTAAATGAGATTGATTTTATACATGAAGATTATAATTTATTTTCTTTTCTAGGGGTTTCTAGAAAGAGATTTATAATGAATATTCTTACAGAAAATAGTTATAATGTTGATGTAGAAACAAAAGAAGGATTCTTTAATAGGGATATAGCTTCAACTTATCTAACAGCTATAGCAGCATTTAAAGCTGTTGATGTTATAAGAGTTCATCATATTCCATATCATAAGATGGCTAAAATCATAGGCCAATCTATAAGGAATGCAGATGATGAAGAAGATATAAATTTTGGAAGTTATAAAAACAAGAAGTAAAATAATAGTAATTAAATATTTCTCTTATTATAATTTTAAGCTTATCTAAGTTTTTAAGTCATATAATAGAACTTTATACAGTAATAGGTTATAATATAGTATGAAAGATATTTATATTAAATATAATAAGGGGGAGAATTAATGAAAGATTTAAAAGCTACAAAAACAGCAGAAAATTTGATGAAATCATTTGCAGGAGAATCTCAAGCAAGAACTAAGTATACTTATTATGCATCACAGGCAAAAAAAGAAGGCTATGTTCAAATGTCTAACATTTTCTTAGAGACAGCAGAAAATGAGAAAGAACATGCTAAGAGATTTTTTAAATTCTTAAGTGCAAGTTTAGAAGGGGAATCTGTAGAAATAAAAGCTGACTTTGGTGTAGCATTAGGAGATACTAAATCAAATTTATTAGCAGCAGCTGAAGGCGAAAATGAAGAATGGTCAGATCTTTATCCTAAGTTTGCAGACATAGCTGAGGAAGAAGGATTCCCAGAAATAGCATATGTATGGAGAGAAATAGCGGAAGCAGAAGAGCGTCATGAAATTAGATATAGAAAGCTATTAAAAAATATTGATAATAATACTGTATTTGAAAAAGAAGAAGTAGTAGAGTGGAAATGTAATAACTGTGGTTATATACATAAAGGAAAATCAGCACCAAATGTATGCCCAGCTTGTGACCACCCACAAGGACATTTTGAAGTGTTTTATGAAACATATTAATATGTAAAATGAGATTTGATATATAAAAGCTCCTAAATCTGTATACAGATTTAGGAGCTTTTTACTGTCTAAAATAAGATT
>CAZMMV010000073.1:0-8159 GCA_964567475.1 uncultured Tissierellaceae bacterium
CTTACCTGTGCAACTTTTAAGAAAGGCTCAGATACCTAAAAAGTATCTGAGCCTTTCTTCTTTATTCCCTTTACTATGCTTTTAATAATTTATTATATTTTCTCTATAATCTTTTTGTAAATCCTTTTCTAAAAACTCTAAAAACCTAACTATTAAAGTAGATGCTTCTGCTCTAGTAAGAATCTTATTAGGATTTACTCTATTCAGCGAATCACCTTTTACTAAATCAATCTCCCTAGCTATATATATACCATCCTTAGCCCATGGAAGTATGTGTCTATCATCTGAAAAGGCTGTAACATATCCTGGATTTGGGGCCCTATTTTCAAATCCTAGTGCACGAACCATTATAACTATTGCCTCTGACCTAGTAAGGGATTTATTTGGTTCAAAGAAATCCTTAGATATTCCAGTTATAATTTTTTTATCAACACCAGATTTCACATATTTATAATCTGAATCATCAATATCCACATCTTTAAAATACGATACTTCTGGATCTTTATTCCTCCTGCTTCTTCTAGTTTTCTTTTTTTCTAATTCCACTCTAATGTCCGAGGCTTTCATTATAGCCTTAGTAAATTCTAATTTATTTGCTGGAGTATCTGGAGAAAATATATCACTATTGTTTTCAAATACATCAAGTGAATATAATTTTTTTATATTTTCTTCTGCCCAGTGTCCATTTACATCTCGAAACTTTGGAACAATAAGCCTTTCCAAATTTGGTACCATCTCTTGATTCAAAAATACACTACCTCTTGCATCTGGAAAACTATAATTATACTTAGATACAACTGAACGATTCTCAACTTTAATATGTCCACCGTCAAAACTTATAAAACTTGTGTCATTACCTGAATATCTTAAAGACTTAGTTAAACTATCAGATACTTGATGACTATAAGTTCCCTGCCAAGAATTAGCTTTTTCATCTTCAGTAGCCTTTATATCTGACTTTACAATATGATCAACTATTTGTGTTTCTGTACTTCCCCAAAAATTTTCATATCCAACATTCGCTCCGGTAATATCTATTACAAGATTACCCTCGTCTTTATTATATTCATAATACTTTCTAGCCTTTATATTACCTGAATAAAAATCAGAAGCTGGTCTTTGATCTATTACATCAGATTTTGAAAACTGATAATCTGTTAAATCATAAGTATCTTTACCTAGCTTTATAGTTTCTTTATATTTACTAACATTAGTTTGTCCTATAGTCTGACCTACATCCCCATGACTAGATAAATCCGTCTTATAGCTTACTGTTCTATTTAATTTCCCATCTAAGGATAAATCCTCACTAGTTAACTTAAACTTGTAAGTTACTGTTTCTTCATCATCCTGTATCTTTTCAGACACCGTATAAGTTCCTACAAATTTAATAGGAGTTCCAGTTACAAATACCATTTCCTCATAAACATATTCATTTTGAACTCCACCATTAAAGTCCAATGGAGTTGCAAAAATCTTATTAGGTAATAATACAACTACAATCAATAGTAAAAATAATACTTTATTCTTCATTATAAACTCCTTCCATAACTAGCAAAATTATTCTACTGCAAATTATTTTATTATTATTATTTTGGCCATATTACTATCTCTTACTAAATATAGTCTATCACCTATTTTAATATCATCTCTAGTAACTCTCTTACCATTTTTTAATATCATAGCTTCCTTTAAATATATATTAAGAGAACTATTTTTCATCATCCATTCTTCATAATTAGAGCTCCAATCTCTAGCATCCCTTACTTTAATAGTCCAACCCATATGAGTATCTTCATTTGGTGCAGTTTCTACTATAGCAGTAGTAGTCCTCTGTAAATACAGTGAATCTAGAGATTTCTTTACAAAAACTGTAGAAATTCTATCCCCATCTGTATATAAATATCCATACCAGTCCCTAGGCTTTCTATAGTCATTATCTACTGCAAAATCTGAAGAGAAAAATTCCTTAGGAGATACTTTCTTACCATCTTCCATATTATAAATAAAAGTATCATCATCATAAAATAATTCTTTATCCTCTGAAAAGGACTTCCAATCATTTTTATCTAAAAGGAAGAAGTCTCTTAAGTATAATTTATTAGGCAAGATTTTATCTAATCTTCCTGCATATATCTGATCTTGTCCTATATTTGAATTATTTATATCTTCATTATAAATATATATAACATCTGCAGTAAGGTCATTGCCCCTACCGTCTGTTATAAACAATCCGTCTGATTTAGAATTCAAACTATAAGTATCCACAAGTCTTCCACTTTTAATAACCATAGTTCCATCATGAAAATTGATATTTTTCTTATTATCTAATTCGAGTTGAGAACTAAACCAATTTATAGCATTAATTTTTTCAGAAAAAACAGTTTCATTTTGAGACTTAACTACCATCTTCTCAATCTTTTCTTTACCAAAAAAATCCTTCATAGCCATATAAACTGTCTTTCCTTTATAATACTTTAAGTTTTTATAATTCATCTTTTCTCCACCTATATAAATAGGTAAATCCGAATTATAAGGAAGTCTTAAGCTTGAATTTAAACTTGTCCAACTACCATTTTTAAAGACTTCTATATTATCAAGTGTAACTATATCTTCTAATTCATCTATTAATGTTAATCTACCTCTATATAAATCTTTTATTAATATAGAATCTCCTTCTATCTCTAATCTACTAACATATGATGTGTCAATATCGTCAAAATAAAGTTTTACACTATCACCTACATAAAGAGAATTAAAACTTACATTCTCTTTATTTCTCACAACAATAGTAGTAGGAGAAGTAAAATAGGTTTCTTCTTTTCCAGTTGGCAATGTAATTTGAATCTGATTTCTATCAATAGTCTTAATAGTACCTACTCTAACTTTACCACCAATCTGAATATATCCTGGTATATCTGCTGAAAAAGCATCCATATGTTTTAAGCTTCTACCTTTAAGCTCCCCATATACTTCCATTCCTTGTTGGAAATCTGTAATCTTTACCGTTCTTCCATCAATCTGCAGTGACGTATCACTAGAAATCGGAATCCTATAAATCTCTCCGCCATATTCTTCAATAAAAGCTCTTTCATCTAAATATTTTATGAAATATCCTTCTATAAATCCATCTTTGTAGATATTTCTACCTGGAGCAGCAATAACCATTGATGAAATATTAAGAACTAGCAACACTAATATTAATAAAACTGATATCTTCTTTTTCATATTATCTCCTACTTCCTATAACAGTATATAATCCAAGTCTGTTAACAAAATCAGTACCGACCCAGGATTTAGTATTTACATCATATCTAGCAATCTTTATATTTTTCAGCCTACGATTCTCAGCCTTTAAAATATCATGATCTAACTTAAAAATCAATCTTCCATTTAAATAATCTATAGAAGACATGCTTTTTCCCACATACATATTAGCAGCTAACATATATCTTTCACCTATTACAGTATTTCCACCATTCACATCTATGTTTTCCTTATGCTTAGCTATACTGAAAACCACTCCAGCATCAGAGTTATTTCTATTATCATCAATAGTAGCATTCTTAAATATTATAGGGTGAAAGTTCATACTATAGTCCTTTCCTAACACAGTTATATCTCCACTATTATATACTATAAGCTCAGCAGGAATTCTAATATTTATATCCTCTACACCTGCCAATTCTCCTCTTGTTAAATCAATCTTTAATCCTTCAGATTTAAAATCTCTATAACCAATAATTACCTCAGCAATTTTACCATTTCTATTAATTACAGTTTCCTCTGCTAACTCTCCATCTTCATCTTTAGGACCTATTCTCCTACCTGTTCTTACAGTATTACTCTTACTCTCATCTATAGGCTTAGAACTACCATATTGACCAATAGCCTTTACTAAAAATTGATATCTTGTATTTCTTCTTAATTTTTGAACCGCAAAACTTGTCAATTCAGTTGAAGCAATAAATTCAAATTTACCATCGTCTTCACTCATATATACTTCATATTCTAAGGCATCTTTTACTCCAGTCCAATTCACTCTAATAAATTCATCATATTGAATCTCTGCCCTAACATCAAAAGGTGAGCCTATTTCTGGTATACCATATACTAAATTATATATATTAGTTGCTCCCTTATCTGGGTTTATAACTATAACTCCTTTATCTCCAATCTTGCCTGCTGGAGTAGTCACTAAAATAGTTTGTCCATTTACTACTTCTACATCTTTTCCTTCTAATCCACTCTCAATTAAATATCTTCTAGTATCTACAGTAATTACATCACCAGTGGTTTGTTCATCTTTTCCTAATTCTCTTAAAACAGGAGCAAATACAACCTTAGCACCTTCCATGAAATCATTACCAATTAACTTAATCTTTTCTTCACCTTTTACTGATATGTTTTGAATAGCTCTCTTATCATTATCAGGATCTACAACTGATACTATCTTTGGATTACTTACATAGTTAAAAGCATTAGGTAAAGTTACTATATTTCCATCAGGATTTTTTACCTTTATATCAGCTAATCCTGCTGTATAAGCTGGAGTCCTTAAAACAATTTTATCAAAAGTTACAGATATTATATCTTTTTGAGCTACTTTTACTTCTTTATCACCATTACCAAAATATACATTTAATTTCTTATTTGGAAAATCCTCCATTTTAGACCTAAAGTCTTTACCTTTTATAGTTACCAAAGTTCCACCTTCTGTAGGACCAAAATTTGGAGTTACATCTTCAATTGCTAGCTCTGTAGTCTCTGGCCTTGTAAATTTAATTTCAATTGGCTCTGAACTGTCGAAGGCCCCATCATCATTTTGTACATATAATATATAACTATCGCCCTTTGTATAACCTTCATCTACTGCATCCATTTTAAATACTAATTTATTTGATATTGATTCTCCTTCTGGATAATATTCTATCTTATCCTCTGGAATTATTATATCTCCTATTCTTAATGTAACAGGTTTCCTAAAATCACTTCCTATTACTTCGATAGTATTTCCACCAGTATAATTTACTCCTACTATTATTCTTCCATCCTCTACTGAATATCCTTCTTCTCCATCACTTAATACATTTGTAATCTTAGGATTACTATCAGGATTTTTATACTCAAACATTGATGAAGCTCTTCCACCATCTGCATTTATTACACTAACTAGTATATTTTCCCCTACAGTATAATAAGAAGGAGTCTTTACTAATATATGTCCTGGATTTTTCAACCTAGCTTCTGGGGAAAATCCTCTATCTACTCTTAGCCTTTTAGTATTATTTGCACCTGTTACCTTTTCAAGACTTACCTTTACATATTCATATCCATCATATTTATCTTCATCTTTATCTTTTAATATATTTACCGGTAAGAAAATTTCTCCATTATCATATTTTACATCTTTTAAAACATAGTCAATTTTATTCTCTGTAATAGTAAAATCAAGTTTTGGAATTTCTCCACTTCCATCATATTCTACTACTAAATTTCCTACCTTAACTTTTGTTTTTCTATCTCTTAATCTACCAGAGTTCTCCAGTGCATCTATTCCTATATTAGCATTTGAAATATTTGAATCATTTGTATTACCAAATTGAATCTTTTGTATAGCTTGACCATCTTTAGAACTAATAACTCTTATAGTATCTTCATTAAAACCACTGCCTAGAATCTCTATTTTATCATTACCTTGTTTTTTACCTTTATTTGGTATTATGTTCTCAATATTAGGATTTGAAGCTTGATAATTATAGTTTAACTTATTTGAAACTCCATAATCATTATTTACAACATAAACCTCAACCTGCCCATTTTGTCCCTTTGGAGACTCGACCTCTATTGTACTAGCTGTAAAATCTAATATTTTAGCTTCCTTATCCCCAAAATATACCTTTGGTAAAATAGGTCTAACTAATTCATCATATTTCTTAACTAATTCCTTATAATCTTTCTTATTTTCATCATTTAACCAATATCTTAAATCTGTCCATTTATCTTTTCCTTTTCCATCTTCATCCTTATCACCATTTATATTAGTAAATACTTCTCCTTGATTATATTTACCATTATTATTTTCATCTTTATATGGTTCAAAGTATCTAAATCCAGAACCTTCTATAATTACAGATTCTCCACCAGCTGCTGTTCCTGTTGGAAGTATTAGCTTATCAATCTTTGGATGAGATATAGGTATAATGTAGGTAAATCCATCTTCTCTACTAGCACTACCACCATCAGGATTCAATACTACAACTGCCACAGTTTTTCTATCCATTTCTGTTTCACTTGCCAAATCACCTGGATAAGCTGGCACTTTTACCTTTAACTCTGTACCATCTGTAGATACTTCTACATCACTTGATTCTACTCTTATGCTTCCTATAATAACAGATGTCTTGTCATCTCCTCCATTATCTAAAAATCCAGTTCCTTTTATATTAATATAATAATCTCCATCTACAGAACCTTCTTTTGGTCTTATATTTTCTATTGTAGGATTAAATTCTGGTTGATAAGAATAATAAAATCCATTATTTCCTGTTTTAGAATCTTTTTTCGTATCTGGATTTATAACCTCTAGATCATAGTAACCTTCCCTTGACATACTTGGAACAGTAAATAGCAATTCTCCATTATCTATGACCTTTACCTTATTTCCTATTATTTGATTTGATTTTCCAGTAATCTCATCTTTGCCTACAGAATATGGTGTTTTCATAATTAAAGTTATTTTATCAGTATCTTTACCTATTTCTATTCCATTATAATTTACTTCCAAATTATATTCCTTACCATCTTTTACACCTATTATAGCATTATCATTTTTCTTTATCACATATACACTCTTATCCCCATCAGTAAGTTTTATCTCTCCCGAATTTGTATCAAAGAATATTGTGTAATATTTTCCTTTTTGGTTTTTATCTTCAAATATTATACTATGATAATAATCTGATAACTTTAATTTATTATCTTCTATTTTTATTATTTCATCATTTTCATTAGAAGTATATTTTTTTAAGGCTATATGATCTCCATCCATATGATATTCATTTACATCCCTATCTCCCAATAGTACTCTAGTACCTATTAATTTATATATACCCATTCCACTTAAATCTGATACTAAGGGATTAGGTCTTACAAAGTTTTTCCCTTGTACTGTTACAAGTGTATTTGCAGTACCATTCTTTGGATTGAAATTATTTAGTTTTATATCAGTGTATGTCTTTACATATACAAAATCATCATAAATTGCTAATCCACCTTCTTCATTTTGAACTATTATCTGATATATGCCTTCTGGCCTTGGCGGAGCATCAAATATAAGCTCTGTACCAGTACCATTTCTCTTTACTCCTCTGATTTCTTCTCCATCAAGATAAACTTTTACTTCCTCATCAAATTTAGAACCTGTTATTTTAATTCCATTTTCCCCATCAGTAGTAATTATATTAGGAACTACTTGTGTTATATTTGGAGTTTTATCACTTTTCGGTTTTACAAATTCTATTTGATATATTGCTGAAGAACCTTCATCTTCAGATTCTGGTACTCTTATAGGATTTGTTAATTCTAAGTTTAATTTATTATTTAATATATCTTCCTCTACATATTTATCTTTTGGAATTTTTAGTAATATTTTTATTCCTACATCATTACCTTGAGTTCCATCTATCTCTCTACCTTGATTGTTTAATATTTTAAAATCCACGTCATCTTTATTTGGGTCTATAGTAAACTGCTCTCCAAAATCTAGTTTTGGATATTTGTATTTAATATTGCCATCATTATCCCTATATCTATATATGGAAAAGTTTTTTCCTATTATAGATATTTTCAAACCTTCCATAACCTTCAAACTTTCCATAACCTTCAAACTTTCATCTACAGGTATTTTAGATGGTATTACTTCTGTTATTTCTGGTTGATAATCCAATGGCTCATAGGTAAATCCATCTTTTAAAGTATAAGTTTCAAATATCTCTGTTTCTTTTATTTCATTTAGTTTGTCATCTTCAGTATATTTAATTGTTGTATTAACTTCAACTTTTACATCGTATACAAGCGCTTCTCTATCAAAGTTTTCTCCTACTCTTATGTTTATATAGTCATATACCTCTTTATCTAAATCAGAAGCTTCTCTAAAA